>JBCCBL010000001.1:0-31441 GCA_039034055.1 Verrucomicrobiota bacterium
AATGGGCTCGTCGAAGTGTCCGATGATGTCGATGAAGAAATAATACTCCCAGGGTTTCAGGCGGGTGGGTCGGGATTCAATTTTGCAGAGGTTGATTCCGCGTTTGCTGAAGGGTTCGAGGACTTTCTGGAGGGCCGATACTTCGTCGCGGACTGATAGGACTAGGCTGGTGCGGTCTCGACCATTGCCAATGGCGGGAGATGGGGTGTCGCCGACCACGATGAAGCGAGTGCTGTTGTCAACCCGGTCTTGGATGCTCTTTGCGACGACGCCTACTTGGTGGCTCTGCGCCGCGAGTTCGCTCCCAATGGCTGCACTGTCCGAGGAGTCTTTTGCGATCAAGACTCCTTTGGCGGTGCTTTCGACTTCGATGAGTTCGGCATGGGGCAAATGCCTTTGAAGCCAGTCCCGGCATTGGCTTAGGGCTTGGTCTTTGGAGTATATTTTTGAGATTTTTTCAATGGGGAGGTCTGAGATTAGGCAGTGTTCGACGGGGAGAAAGACCTCTGAGATTATTTTCAATCTGCTGTCTACGAGGATTTCCTGGGATTGGTTCACCGCACCACCCGTCGAATTTTCGATTGGGAACACCCCGTAGTCAGCCTCTCCTCGCTCGACCTCAAGGATGACGTCTTTGATGGTTTTCATGGGGCGATAGGCCAGGGATGAGCCAAAATTTTTGATGGCCGCTTGATGGGTGAACGTCGCTTCGGGTCCGAGGTAGGCGATGACTAGTTTTTTCTCTAGGGAGATCGAGGCGGAAATGATTTCTCGCCAGATGGCTTTAACTGCGTCGCCTTGGATAGGGCCTTTGTTGAGCTTGGATAATTTGTCGAAAATCAATTGCTCGCGGCTTGGAACATAGATGCTCCCTCCTTTGCGCATTTTTATTTTTCCAACTTCGCTGGCCAAGCGTACCCGCTCATTCAGGAGAGCGATGATTTCATTGTCGATGTGATCAATGTGCTGTCGCAGGGGCCCAAGTGCTTCTTGAATATCCATGATCGCAGGGTTTTATTGGAATTCGCGTTGCGCGTCGTCGCTCTCCTCAGCTCCGTCTTCCTCAAAGTCAGTGTCGATGTAGGATTCTTCGGAGGCCTCGATGGGTTGATAGCCCTCGTTATCTGGTTCGGTAGTTTTCTCCGACAGCGCGTTTTCATCCATCTTGATCTCGGTTTGTTCTGAAGATTCAGAGGGTAGGCCGACATCGGAGTCTCCGATTTGTGGCGGGTTTTGAGCGTCGCGAATCCAGGTATCTAATTGATTGCGCGAGACGACGTCACTTGCCGGCATTTCTTCAAGGGATTTGATCCCGGCAAATTCCATGAATCGTTCAGTAGTGCCATATTGCAGCGGGCGCCCGGGTAGTTCCGCTCGTCCGATGATGTGGATGAGTTCTAGTTCAAGGAGTCGGTGGACGGCGCTATCGACGGAAACTCCGCGGATCGCCTCCATTTCTGATCGCGTGACGGGTTGACGGTAAGCGATGATCGAAAGGGTCTCAAGCGCTGCCGGGCTCAAGCGTAGGGGTCGGGGTTGATTGCGCAGCAGACGGATCCATTCGGAGTATTCTGGAGCGGTGGCTAGGCGGAACCCTTGAGGTCCTTCAATAATGCGGAACACCGACGCGCTTTCGACGTAGTCGCTGCGAATGGCGTCAATCGCTTCACGGATCTCTGAGGTGGTGACGAGTGAGGGAACTTCGGGTGTTTCCTCGGCATCTTCCTCATCACCGTCTTCTCCTTCGCTCGAGGCGTGCTCCTCATGATAGCGCGACAAAACCCGTTGCACGGTCCCGGTGGACACCGCTTCAGAGGTGGATAGCAGGAGAGCTTGTAGGAGATTTTTGAGGTCAAATTCCATAAATAAAACGTTGCCGGGAACGGACTCCAGTCCTTGTGTGGTCCGCTTCGATCAACCTTTCTTGGAGAAGAATCCTTCAACTAGGGGATTTTCGAGTTGAGTGGCAACATTCAAAAACCCAAGCGCATACAAATACTTTTCTTAGACTCGTGAGCAAAGCAATCGACCCTAAACGCCCCTTTTCATCCATCGTTGTCGATGGAGATGATCGTGCGCCGGCCCGATCCATGTTGCGGGCCACTGGATTCACCGACGACGATTTCAAGAAGCCTCAAGTGGGTGTTGCGAGCACTTGGAGTAACCTGACCCCTTGCAACATGCATATCAATGAGCTTGCGGAAGCGGCGTCCCAGGGGATTGATGAGGCTGGAGGTAAGCCGGTGACTTTTGGCACAATCACGGTTTCGGACGGCATTTCGATGGGGACGCAGGGCATGCGTTACAGCTTGGTTTCACGCGAAGTGATTGCTGATTCGATCGAGACAGTGACGGCGGCGGAGGGCTTTGACGGAGTGATTGCTGTGGGTGGGTGCGATAAAAATATGCCCGGTTGCATGATTGCGATTGCGCGTTTGAATCGCCCAGCGGTTTTCGTCTACGGGGGCACGATTTTGCCAGGCCTTCATCGCGATAAGGCCGTTGATATCGTCTCGATCTTTGAGGCGGTGGGTCAGCATGCCAAGGGTGAGATTGATGATGCGGAGCTGAAGGAGGTCGAGAAGGCTTGTATTCCTGGGCCGGGTTCGTGCGGAGGAATGTATACTGCAAATTCGATGGCATCCACCATTGAGGCGCTTGGAATGAGTCTTCCGGGAAGCAGTGCGCAGCTGGCCATTTCAGAGGATAAGCGCGAAGATTGCCGTCAAGCGGGTGCGGCGGTTTTGAAGCAGATTGAGATGGGACTGCGCCCACGAGATATTTTGACACGCAAGGCTTTTGAGAATGCGATCAGCGTGGGGATCGCTTTGGGTGGCTCAACTAACATCGTCCTTCACCTGCTCGCGATTGCTCATGCCGCGGAGGTAGACGTGACCATTGATGATTTTGAGGCCATCGGAGAGCGCATTCCGCTGCTGTGTGATGTGAAGCCTTTTGGTCGTTACAATATGAGCCATTTGATTCGGATCGGGGGCATTCGGCCGTTGATGAGGGAGCTTTTGGATCGCGGTTTTCTCCATGGGGATGCTTTGACCTGCACGGGCAAAACCTTGGCCGAGTCGCTTGAGGGGGTGCAGCCATACCCCGCTTTTCCGAACGAGCAGGACATTGTTCGACCCTGGGACGATCCGATCAAGAGCAGCTCACACTTGCGCATCCTTCGGGGCAATTTGGCTCCTACCGGTGCCGTCGGTAAGATTACGGGTAAAGAAGGGCTCTATTTTAAGGGGACGGCCAAAGTGTATGAGGGTGAGGAAGATGCCCTTCAGGGGATTTTGCGCGGTGATGTAGTTTCGGGAGATGTCGTTGTGATCCGCAATGAGGGCCCGGTCGGCGGACCTGGAATGCGGGAAATGCTGTCTCCGACGAGTGCAGTTGCGGGACGCGGCTTGATCAAAGAAGTAGCCCTGATCACCGACGGGCGTTTTTCTGGGGGCAGTCACGGATTTGACGTCGGGCACATCACGCCTGAAGCAGCTAATGGAGGCCCCATCGGTATCGTGCGTTCGGGCGACACCATCGAGATTGATGCCGTCAAGAACAGCATTAGCCTGTTAATCTCTGACGAAGCATACACAGCACGCATGAATTCGTATCGGGGCGCCGGTAGCCCCGAAAAGCGAGGGGTCTTGGGGAAATACGCGCAACTTGTGGCCTCAGCCTCGGAGGGGGCGGTTACCGATAAAGGCCTATGACTTTACACGTTTGATATTCTCCTAGTCTAAGTTCATTGCTTATCACCGAGGGATCTCCACAAGCTCCAACTCTCTTAGCAGTTAAATTCTATAAAACTTGATTAATATGTCCTGGGAACGCTTCCAAAAAGAATACCTCCACATCGATGAGCTTGGCTTTGCCATTGATACCAGCCGCATGGATTTTGCGGATGATTTTTTTGCATCGATGGACGACAAGTGGGCGACCGCGTCGCAGGCAATGGCTGAGTTAGAATCAGGCGCCATTGCGAACCCGGATGAGAATCGCATGGTCGGGCATTATTGGCTGCGCACCCCCGAGTTGGCTCCGAGTGACGCGCTGACCGCCGATATCAAGGCGGCTGTCGAGAAGATTCACAAGATCGCAGCGGACGTGCACTCAGGGGAAACCGCTGGAGCAGAGGGCCCTTTCGAAAATATTTTGATTATTGGAATCGGGGGGTCGGCCCTGGGTCCTCAATTTGTTGCGCAGGCTCTCGGACATCCCGAAGAGGACAAAATGGAGGTTTACTTTTTTGATAATACGGATCCCGATGGCATTGATCTTACACTGGCTTCCTTGAAAGGTCAGCTTGCCAAGACTCTGAGTATCGTGATCTCCAAATCAGGGGGCACTCCCGAGACGCGCAATGGCATGCTTGAGGCGAAAGCGGCATACACGGCAGCCGGATTGGATTTTGCGAAACACGCCATTGCGATTACGGGCGAAGGCTCAAAGCTCGACAAGGTCGCTGAATCGGAAGGCTGGATTGACCGACTCCCGATGTGGGATTGGGTTGGAGGCCGGACTTCGGAGCTGGCCACGGTGGGTCTGCTCCCCGCAGCACTTCAAGGTCTCGATATCGATGGTCTCCTGGCGGGTGCCGCGAAAATGGACGCAGCGACCCGCGCCGTCGACTACCTAAAGAATCCGGCAGCCTTGCTTGCGCTCTCCTGGTACCACGCGACGAATGGCAAGGGCGAAAAGGATATGGTGATCCTGCCTTACAAGGACCGGCTGATGCTATTTTCGAAATACCTCCAGCAGCTTGTCATGGAGTCTCTGGGCAAGGAAAAGGACCTTGATGGCGAGACTGTCTTACAGGGAATCGCAGTCTACGGAAACAAGGGATCTACCGATCAGCATGCTTACGTACAGCAGCTCCGCGAGGGAGTGCCGAATTTCTATGCGGTTTTCATCGAAGTCCTGAAGGATCGCGACGGAGATTCGATTGAAGTCGAGCCAGGCATCACTTCAGGTGATTTTCTCCATGGTTTCCTTCTCGGAACGCGCGATGCACTTTACGAGACGGGCCGTCAATCAGTGACTTTGACCGTGGATTCCGTGAATGCAGAGACTGTGGGGATGCTTATCGCGTTGTTTGAGCGCGCGGTTGGCTTCTATGCAAGCTTCGTAAACATCAATGCATATCATCAGCCGGGCGTCGAGGCCGGTAAAAAAGCGGCAGCCTCGGTCCTCGATTTGCAGACTGCCCTGGTCGAGAGCCTGCCAACTTCGGAAACTGAAGCCTTGACCGCTGAAGCGGTCGCAAAAGCAGCGGGTTTTCCAGAAATGGCGGAGACAGCCTTCAAATTGCTCAATAGACTGTCCAAGAATCCGACTAACAAAGTGAAAATCGTCTTGGAAAGTCCTATAACATCATCCAAATTCTGCAAAATCTGACACCGTTCTTCAGTCCGTAAGACTACCCCTAAAATGAAAATTCTGTCCACTCTGTTCACCCTACTCGCACTGGCTGCTGCCTGTGGGTCTGGTGGTATCTATTTCTTGACAAAGGACAAACTTGAGGACGCCAGCGCTGAGCTTTCTTCTACCCGTTCTTCCCTGGATACCGCGCAAGCGGAGCTTGATCGGGCGAAGACTCAGATTCTGTCTACTGAGCAGCTCCTAAAGACTGCCCAAACCGAATTAGCTCAGAATAAACAGCAAAGTTTTGACCTGAGCCGTAAAATGGTGACTTACCAGTCCAACTCGCAATCGGGTCAGGACAAAATCGCGTCTCTGGAACGCCAGATCCTGGAGGTCCAGAATGATAATTCGAATCTTCGCAAAAAGCTTCTTTCACGCGCCAGTGTCACTCCTGCTGATCTTGGCGGTGCGAGTCCCGAAGAGGTGGAGCGGCTGAAATCCGAAATTGTGAAATTAGAGGACAAGGTTTCTTCGCTTGAGGCAGAATCTTCGATAGGTGGATCAACAAATAACGTTCTTGCATCCACTATCCCGGTTGTGGATGCAGAACCCTCCGCTTACAAGACCGCGCCCACTGGGCAGCTTCAGGGCACGATCGCGCGGTTGAACTCTGAATCAGGAATACTGGTGCTAGCTCGGGGCAGTTCGCACGGGATTAAGCCTGACGCTGAGTACATCCTGATGAGAGGTGGTTATCTTTTGGCAAAGGTCCGAGTGACCAAGCTCACCGCGGATCATACGGTAGCGACGATTCTTCCAAATATTGGCATACCAAATAGCTTGCGAAGTGGGGATACAGTGGCCATCACTCGTTAACATGGCTATCCTCAAAATCATTTTCAGGTCAGCGCTCCTGGCCTTGGTGGCTCTTGGATTCAGTGGTTGCTTTGATGCCTCGGAAGACGACTCGCAAATCCCATGGGGTCGCCCTGCCGACTTCGAGAGTCAAGGCCCAGGCTTTGGCCCAGGCAATACTTATTAGATCTCCGCCGCCATTCACCTAAGATGAATGGCTTTTTTGGCGAAATGCTGCCCGCAAACCCAGGATTCTTCCTTTATGCTAAGGTGTGATACCTCTTCGCAGTGAAATTGATCGATAGCCTGGGCGAGACTGGCTCGGTTGACCAATGGGCGGGTTGGTAACAAAAAAAGTTGGTCAGGCGAGGACGCTTTCCCCAGCCATGGACTATCAGAATGAACGCGGCTCGGTATGAGTCTACAGATCTGTGCTTAGGCCCTCCAGGATGTGATGTTCGTTCTTCGCTTGGGTAGCGATGCTGAGATCGTGAGGGGCGGTTGCTGGAATCTCATCCAACTCGCTGCAATTGTGACAATTCGCGGATCACCCAGGAGTGGGCTTTGCGCAAGCGGGTTTCAGAATTGTGACCCTGGCTAAACAGCGCGCAGTCGAAGCCAAGTTCAGAAGAAATCTCTAGGTCGTGGAGAGTGTCGCCTACCAGGAGAATCTTGGAGGGCTCGACACCGCTATTTTCAAGCCATCGCCGGGCCGTCTCCAGCTTCCCGTGAGCATGGCAGTTGTCCTGACCGATGATTTTTTCGAAGAGAGTGCTCAATCCAAAATAATTAAGGCAGGCATCCAGGGTGTCCTGATCGCTCGCAGAGAGGACAATTTGCCGGGTGTCGGCCGCCTGGAAGTGCTGAAGAGTGGCACGCGCGTCTCCGTGGAGCTGACAATTGCGCCATACTTTTTGGTAAGCACCGACGAATTGATTGCTCATATAGCTGAGGGTTGATTCGTCGAGTTCGCTCGAAAGATTTTTGTAGAAACGGTGGACGGGAAATTCGAAAATCTCTCGATAGGTTTCCAACTCGAGGGGAGCCAAGTCTTGTTCTGAAAGCAATGAGTTGAGGATATCCACGCAGGCGCAGGAGTCATCCAAAAGAGTCCCGTTCCAGTCCCACAAAACGTGCGTATAGCTCTGCATTATTGGAGTAAAGGCAGCTTGTTCCCGGTCGCAAGAATTAGGGTCAAATACCTGACAATTTACCTCAGTGGATTTTGTTTCTGATAGGTTTTTGTTGCTATTCATTGAGGGGTGTCATTAGACCCCTGAGATGGAGTTGGCCCTCGGAGTAGATATAGGCGGAACAAACACCCGGGTGGGTGCGGTGACTGAAGATGCAACGGTAGTCTCTCGCCACAGCTTCGACACCGCTGTGCACCGGGATGCGGATTCGTTCGCAGATGCTTTGACTGCTAGTGTGCACCAGGTAATGGCAACTGCGGAAAACGAACTTGGCGAAATTCGGTGGGCTGGGTTAGGTATTGGCGCACCGAATGCCAATTTTCACAAAGGGACCATTGAGGCGCCACCAAACTTGAATTTTAAAGGGATCACGCCGATGGTCAATCTGCTTAGCGAGCGGATTGACTTGCCGTTTATCGCGATCACCAACGATGCGAATGCCGCAGCCTTGGGCGAGAAGTTTTACGGGGCGGCCAAGGATGTGAATAATTTCATAATGGTGACCCTCGGGACTGGCTTGGGCAGTGGATATTTTGTCAACGGAAAGCTGGTATATGGTCACGATGGGTTTGCGGGTGAGCTGGGTCATGTGACCGTGGTGCCCGGTGGTCGGTATTGTGGCTATGGTCGGCGAGGCAGTCTGGAGACTTACTGTTCGGCGACCGGCATCGTGAGGACTTTTTTCGAAATGATTGCGTTGCACAACAAGCCGACACTTCTTGACGATGTTCCAGTCGGGAGGGTGACCTCGAAGTCTATCGCCAATGCGGCCGCTGAGGGTGATTTTATCGCAACGGAAACCTTTGAATTTACCGGCGATCTGCTAGGAAAGGCCCTGGCTTCGTTTGCCCTGACGACCAGTCCCGAGAAGTTCTTCCTCTTTGGGGGTCCTCTTAACTCCGGCGAGCTTATTTTGAAGCCGGCGCGATCTGCGTATGAGGCCAATTTGATTGATCCCTACAAAGGCAAGTCGACCCTTGAAGTTTCCGCACTTCCCATGGGCGATGCAGCGATTTTAGGGGCTGCGGCTCTCGTGCGAGCTGAGAAGTAAATCTGCTCCCGAGATTTCGCGTGAGACCGTCGAAGATGAGGGCCGTGGCGGTGTAGCATTTTTGTCTTCGGCTGCTTCGAGGAGTACTTCAGGGATTCGAACAGAGCCCCTCTCGTTCTTCGGCTATGGGCGACACACCGTCTCGAGCCTTTCGAGGATCTCGGCGGCGATGGCATCGGCGACTAAGCGGCCGTCGAGGCTCAGTTTTAGGCGGTTTTCCACAAGTTCAGCGAGACCTTCGGTGCAGAGGTTCTGGAGCCAAGCCCAGATTGGGAGTTTGGTGAGGGTCAGCTCACTTGAGGAGAGTAGGCGCGTGTCGAGAGCGATGCCTTCGTTCATGCGCAGTCCGAATCCGAGCCGATCCGCGATGATTATAGAATCGCTCAAAATCACCTGGTCGATGCGTTGGCTCGGCAAGGTCCCTTCCTTTAGCCCCAAATTCCAGCTCTGCAATGAACGGGGATTGGTGTAGCGCTGACCTCGATATTGGGATGCTGCAGATGGGCCGATCCCGATCCATTCGTGCATGCGCCAGGTGTTTACATTGTGCTGACACGCATAACCAGGTTGAGCGAAATTTGAGATTTCATATTGCAGGTAGCCAGCGGTTTCCAGGGTTTCCCAGGCGATTCGGTATTGGTGTTCTTCGGCTTCGGGGTCTGGTTTGATTTCCCCTCGACTGAGTTTTACCCACATTTTGGTATCTTCTTCGAATGTAAGGCAGTAGGTGGAGATATGTTGCGGTCCCAGTTCCGTGGCTTGTTTGAGGTCTTGAATGAGGGCTTCATCCGTTTGACCGGGCACTGCGAAAATAAGGTCGAGGTTGATGTTCTCGAATCCAGAGTTTTTGAGATGATCCCATGCTTCAAAAATCTGTTTTCGAGGGTGGGTGCGTCCGAGTGCGTCTAGTAGGTCATCATTGAAGCTCTGGACTCCCATGGATATACGAGTGACGCCGAGGTTTTTCAGGATTTTCAGGCGCTCGGGGTGAGCGGTGATTGGAGCCATTTCCACAGACCATTCCGTCCAGTTATTGCCGGTTCTTTTGAGAACGGCTTGTCCGAGACGCTCTAGGTCTTTCGGCGAAAGGAGTCCAGGCGTGCCTCCTCCCCAGAAGATTGTCCTAATACGTTCTAGGTCTTCTTCGGGATAGAGATCGAGTTCCTGTTCAATCCCAGAGATGTAGGCGTCCATTTCACCCTTTTGTGGGCGCTTTTGGTAAAACGCACAGAAATCGCAAGTTGTGGCGCAGAAGGGTACGTGAATATAGAGTCCGAGAGGCTCGGAGAGCCGATCTTTTGCTTGCGCTTGCATGTTCTTATTCAATACCTTGCCAAATCGCCCGTATGAAATATTTCCATCTGATCTCAAAGGTCTTCGCTGCCAGTGTCACGTTTTTCCTCACTGGATGTCATATTTCCCTAACCAATTTGACGCCCAAGGATGTGCCTCAGAATCCATCTGGAATCTACACCCTTGGGGTCTCGGCAGAAATCACCGATGGCAATGTCGATTCCGAGTCTATCGAGGCGAGCGTCGTTATCGACGGAAAGAAGTATCCGATGGTTCCGAGTGAAGGGGCGCAAAATGTCTTTCAATTCGACTACGCTTTACCGAAGGACCGTGATTCTGCAAAATACTACTTTGAGGTAGACTACACCTTCGAGACGGGCAGTGGAAAGGTCCGCACAGAGATTGGCGAGCTGAGTGAATTTTTCCTAACGAATCGTTATGTCGTGACTCTGGAGACTAGTCGGGCTCCAGTGGGGACGGTGGTTCCTGTCTTGGGCCGTGGGTTTACGCCCTCGGATACGATCATCATGGGTCCGATTGCTGCGGACACTCGCTATGTCTCGGAAAATGTCATTGAGTTTACGGTACCCGGCTTAATGGCTGGGGAGTCTTACGATGTCGTATGGGAATCTGGATACGGAAATGTGCCTATGGGTAAATTTCGAATCGATGCGGCAAACATTACGGTAATCCCGGAGTCGCTCAGCTTGAGTGTTGGATCTTCGCGAGCTTTGACTTTTGATATTGATTCACCGGCTCCTCCCGGGGGCTTGGCGGTCCAAGTCACTACTGATGTTCCCGAAAGTGTGATCATGCCAGAAGTGGTCATTCCGGCAGGGCAGCGAACGGTCACCGTTCAGGTGCAAGGGGGTGCTATCGGGGCCGGCAGTCTATTCGTAAGCATCGCCGGGCAGGGCGAAATCACCATCCCGGTGATAGTGAATTGAGGATCTTGCGTCGCCCGATGTCCGCTTCCCGTTGTTCTTCTCAAAACAAGGTGCTCTGACCGCCCTTGTCCTCGGGTTCGAGTCCGACCGTTTGCCAAGCTTTGGGGGTTAATACGCGGCCCTGTGGGGTGCGTTGGAGGTAGCCTTCTTGGATCAGGAATGGTTCATGAACTTCTTCTACGGTGTGGGTCTCTTCGCCGATGGCTACGGCGATGGTGCTGAGGCCGACCGGTCCGCCTCGGTGGTGGTTAGCCATCGCGAGTAGAATGCGTTTATCCTGCTCGTCCAATCCATTTTGGTCAATTTCTAGAAGTTCCAAGGCTCCTGAGGCGGTCTTGCGCGTGATCGTTCCGTCGGACCGCTGTTCAGCAAAATCGCGGACGAAATGGACCAAGTTGTTGGTGATACGCGGGGTGCCCCGGGCGCGGCGTGCAATCTCCTCCGCGCCTGCGTCATCGACGCTCACCCCGAGGAGTTCGCAGGTCCGTTTGACGATTTTGATAAGTTCGGGGCGTTGGTAGTAGTGGAGGCGTGTTTGTAGGGTGAATCGACTTCTAAGGGGGGCGGTCAATAATCCGACTCGCGTAGTCGCCCCGATGAGGGTGAATTTCTGCACGTTGAGCCGGACGCTGCGCGCATTGGGCCCTTGGTCGATCATGATATCGATACAAAAATCTTCCATGGCTGAATACAGGTATTCTTCCACGGTTTTCGGCATTCGGTGAATTTCATCGACAAAGAGTATGTCGTTTTCTTCCAAATTGGTGAGGAGTCCCGCCAGGTCGCCTGGTTTTTCTAAAACCGGGCCCGAGGTGACTCGGACGTTTACCTCCATTTCGTTGCCGAGGATCATCGCCAGGGTGGTTTTACCCAGTCCGGGAGGGCCGCTCAGGAGAATATGACTCAGGGCATCTCCGCGGGATTTCGCAGCGCCAGCCATCACTTGAAGGCGTTCAATTGTCTTGGGCTGTCCGGTGAAATCGGAAAACTGCAATGGGCGCAGGGCGGCCTCTTGGGGCGAGCGTTTGCTCGCAGCACTTTGCAAAAAATCGACGCCTCGGGACTCTGATTCAGACATTGCGGAAGACTATCCGATCTCCCCGCCGATGCGGCAAGCTCTAGTCGAGATTTATGTTGTTACTCGGTCGCAAGGCGGGTTGCGCGCTCTTTGGATATTCGATATAGGACATGAGGCGAGAGTGGGTGGCCTGCTTCAAGCCCAGGATGTGGGAAGTCATCTTTTGCCTGATAGCTCATATCCAGGCGCTCCATCAAGCGGCGCGACCGGTGGTTTGATTCAGTGGTAAAGGCGACGATTTCCTCGAGCCCTAACTGTTGAAATCCATAGTCGAGGACGCTTTGCGCGGCGGCATAGGCAATGCTTTGTCGCCAAAATGCTTTTCGGAAGCGCCACGCGATTTCGACACACGGTGTGAAATGGGTAATGAAGTTGGGACGGTTCAGGCCGGTGAATCCAGCCAGGTCTCCATCTACCTCGACCGCCCAAATTCCCCAGCCGTTTTCGGAGTTTTTGTTTTGGATTTTTTCAAATAGGGCGCGCGCAGCTTCCATATCGAGAGGTCCGAGAAGATAGCGCATCACTTCGACTTCAGCATTTATCTCGGCAAAAGCTGGGAAATCTCGACCGGCCCAGTCGCGTATTCTCCCCTGAGTGCCTCGAGGAGTCTGGAATTCTAGGTTCACGCCTCAGCCCACTCAACAGAAGCCCCGAGTCTTTGTAGATTTTCGACAAATCCCGGGTGCGCTCTTCGAATCGGGTCGGCGTGCCTGACGCGGCTTTCGCCCGGGATACTCGCGGCGACCATGTATAGAGCGACCGCCGCTCGGATGATGTAAGGGGCCTCGACCGTAGCGGGCCGCAGTCTGCGATTGCCAAACACGATGATGCGGTGAGGGTCACTGACCACAACATGTGCCCCGAATTTGGTGAGTTCGGGGATCCAGGAAAAGCCGTTTTCATAGACTTTGTTCCAGAATGTGACTTCGCCTTCGGCACGCACGGACAGGGCAATCATCAGGGGTAGGAGGTCCACGGGAAAGTAAGGCCAGGGAGCGGCTTCGATTTTGGGCAGGATGTTTGAGGTGAACGGTTGTTGGACAATGCGACTCTGTCCGGGAACGACGCGGAGGGTTTCGCCGTCGCTATCTAAATTGACTCCGAGCTTTGCGAAGGAGCGGCGTATCAGGTCGAAATGCTTGGTTTGCACATCGTGCACAGAAATATCCCCATCCGTCATGGCTCCAAGCGCGAGGAAGGTGACGATTTCATGGTAGTCGGAAGAGACTCGATAGGCACCATTGCCGAGGGCGTCGATTCCTTCGACTTCGAGCATACTGGTCCCGATGCCGCTTATTTTCGCGCCCAGGAGGCTCAAGAACCGGCATACGTCTTGGACGTGAGGTTCGCTTGCCGCATTGAGGAGGGTTGATTTTCCCTTGGCGAGCACTGCGGCCATGACGAAATTTTCGGTTGCCGTGACCGACATGTAATCCATCCAATGGCGACAGCTTTTGAGCTTGCCGGAGGGTAATTCCAAAGTGAGAGAGTCTTCGGTGCGTTTCATTTCCGCCCCAAAGTGTTGAAGGATCTCGATGTGTGGGTCCAGTTCTCGAACTCCGAGGGCGCAGCCTTTGGCATTCACGGCAATGGGGATGCGCCCCGTCCTGAGGAGCAGTGGAGCGAAGAGGAGGACTGATGAGCGCATGCCCGAGGGAAGCTCGAGGTCTTTTTGACTTCCGAATCTTCGGTGCAGAAGTTCGATGCGTTTGGCCTCTTTATCCCAGTGGATTTCGGAGCCCATTTCTTTGAAAAAGGTTACCAGTTTTTCTACGTCGGTGATGTTTGGGATGTTTTCCAGGACAACTAGTTCATCCGTCAACAAGGAGGCACATAGCAGGGGGAGGGCTGCGTTTTTGTTGCCTTGCGGGTGAATTTTTCCGTTGAGCGCGTTTCCGCCCTGGATGAAGAGGTCTGCCATGTTTTTTGAGATGTGAAATGAGCGGAGAAAGATGAGGCAAATGAGTTATCAGAGGTAATGTAGCAATGGCTTCTGGGCTTCAATCGTATAGTAATTTGACAATAGTATGTAATTTTTGTTGTTACCAAACGCCATTTGGCGTGTTGAATAGAGCGATAGTTCCCTTGCATCCAATGTCCCAAAATTCCTATATACCCCGCTTTTTACTGATCGGTATCGTATTAGCCCAGTTGGTATCCTCTGCGCTTTTTGCCCAGGAGGAGAGTCGCATGAATGTGCTTTTCATCATTGTGGATGACCTTAACGTCGATATCGCGTCTTATGGACATCCGGTGGTGAAGACCCCGAATTTAGATAAACTGCGCGCGCGGGGAGTTCAGTTCAACCATGCTTACAGTCAATATCCTCTGTGTAACCCCAGTAGGAATTCCTTGTTGACGAGCTTGTATCCCGGGACCTCAGGAAATCTAAGCAATGCGGACCACATCCGAGACCTAGTCCCCGACGTAGTGACATTGCCCGAGCTGTTCAAAGAAAATGGTTACACGACCATCAGTACTGGTAAGGTGTTTCACCATGAAGATGCCCAATCTTGGTCGAAGATTTCAGATATAACTACTGGCGAAATTCATCCCGAGGGAAAGCCTTATGCATTTTACCGGGTCCGCGGCCAGGAGGGTAGGACGAAGGGTGATGAAGCTTTCCTGAGCGATGGGTCGTTGAAGTGGTTCCAGTGGAGATCGGTGACTGAGGGCGAGGAGTTTCTTAAAGACACTCAGGCAGCGAATACGATGATCCAGCGAATTGATGAGCTGGCCGAGAGTGGTGATCCTTTCTTTTTAGCGTTCGGTTTGGCGCGACCACACGATCCCTTCTTTGCCCCCAAGCGTTTTTTTGAGATGTATCCTGACGAGGTACTGACGCTTCCTGAAGCGCCTGCCGATGCCTCATCTTGGCCCATCACCGCATTTAATAGCGAATTTTTGGAGGTCTTTCGCAAACTCACTGAACAGGAGAAATTTGATGCGATGCGCTCAATCTATGCGAGCACTTCATACATGGACGAGCAGTTGGGGCGCGTCCTTGATTATTTCGAAGCGAAGGGGCTCAGTGACAACGCCGCGGTTATCTTCGTCAGCGATAATGGTTATCACGTCGGAGAGAATGACTATTGGAATAAGGCTACTCTTTTCGAGCGCTCATGCTTGGCACCCTTAATCATTGCGACACCGGATATGAGTACGGCCGGCGAAAGCTCGGATCGCGTTGTCGAGTTCATCGACATTTATCCTACAATCGCTGAGCTTTGTTCTTTGGAGGTTCCTGATCACGTGGAAGGCACCAGTCTGGTGCCCTTGTTGGAAGATCCGGAAGCGGAACGCCGCGAAATTGCTTATTCATACGTGAATACAGGACGTAGTGTTCGAGACAGTCGATACCGCTATACGCGTTGGCCGGGTGGACTGCATGCCTTGTGGGACCATAAACATGATCCTAACGAGCACTACAATGTCGCGGACAACCCGGAATATGCGAGCGTTCTACAGCGTATGGAGGTGCTCCTCGATGCGATACCTGAGCCTAAAGGAAACTGATTTTCTGGTACAGTCCACGTGAAGAAACTCAATTTTTGTCTCCTCACCTGCCTTTCTGCCCTGGGGGCCCTTTTTGCGAACCAACCTAACATTATTTTCATATTATGTGATGACTTAGGCTACGGAGATCTCGGTGCAACCGGGCACCCTTATGTGAAGTCTCCAAATATTGACCGTCTTGCCGCGGAAGGTATCCGATTTGAACATGGCTACATGAGTGGAGCGTGGTGTTCACCTAGCCGAGCATCATTGATGACGGGCCTGTATCCCTCACGTTATTTTAATCACACTCTGGAGATGGATACTGATGGTGAGACGGTATTCAGTATCCTGAAGGGCGCAGGATACAAGACTGCTCATTTCGGTAAATGGCACATGAGTGGGAAGCAACGAAATGACCCAACACCTGATATGTATGGAGTTGATGAATACTTTATTCATAATGGAAATGGTGAAGCATGGACGCGTGATGAACGTGGAGCGCCTCACTGGCGTGAAAGCACTACTAAGCGCTACGTTGATCTGACTATTGAATTTCTAGAGCGCAACAAAGACTCAGAGCAGCCGCTTTACGTTAATTTGTGGGTGTATCCAACACATTCATACATTGATCCAACTCCCGAAATGTTGGACTGGTATAAAGATTTGGAATTTGATATTAATGATTTTGAGAATCCCCTACAGCGCGAGTTTTTAGAGTGGATAGGCGAGCAAGGAAGTGTAGAGGAGGCTATGCGTGGATACTGCTCAGATGTTACCGATTTAGACAATCACGTTGGGCGCTTGATGGCGAAACTTAAAGACCTCGGAGTCGATGAAGACACTGTAGTTATATTTTCTAGTGATAATGGTCCAGCCCCCTTAGGTCCTGGAACCAATCAACTGGCTGACCGAATTAAAGAGCGTCCGACGCTGATCAACTGCGTGGGCTCTTCTGGGCCTTTTCGAGACCGTAAGATATCCTTGCATGATGGGGGAACTCGGGTTCCTTACATCGCGCGCTGGCCTGGAAAAATTCCTGCTGGCAGCGTTAATTCCGAGACGGTTATAACGGGTGTAGATTTCTTGCCGACGATGGCTGCTCTTGGGAGAGCACAATTGCCCGAAACACCCTTTGATGGAGTCAATATGCTAGCTGCATACGAAGGAGAAAAGTTCACACGTCCCGGACCTCATTTTTGGAATGATCGCCCGGGTTGGTCTGCAGTCCGGGAAAATCAGTGGAAGGCTCATTTGCGGAGAAAAAAGTTTCGGCTCTTTAATATTTTGGAAGATCCTTCTGAATCATCGGATGTCTCTTCCGAGTTTCCTGAGGTAGCCGAACACTATACTCGCCTGCTAGAGAATTTTGAATCTGAGGTGAAGCCGAAGAGATAGATCCTGGCCAATCGAACCTTCCTGCCGAGTTTGACCTACTTACGTCTGGTCGAGCGGTATTCAGTTGGGTTGGTGTTAAAGTGTTCTTTGAAGAGGCGCGAGAAATGGCTGGCATCGTTGAAGCCAACCATGAAACCAATCTCTGTGACTGTATTGGCCGAATAGGTCAACAAGTTGGCAGCTCGATTCATTCGGAATTCCCGGATTAGCATTGCCGGGGAGGTTTTCGTCCCAGTCTTCACTCGGCGTTGTAGCGTTCGGACACTCATGTTCATCGCATTTGCGAGCGCCTCTGCATCGAAACCTGACTGGCTATGATTTTCTGCGATCACATCTAGCAAGTGCTGGACAAAGCGTTGATCTGCGGGGCTCGCATCTTTGGCTAGATCAATCTTAAGGGTTTCCGGCTCATAACGATCTTTCAGGTCCTTGCGGCTCCGTATCAAATTTCGGATACGCGCTTCGAGTAAGTCCATAACAAAGGGCTTGGATACATAATCATCTGCACCAGCGCCGAGACCTTCGATTTGTGATTCGACCGCTGCGCGAGCGGTCAGGAGGATTAGTGGAATAAAGGCGGTGCTTTCATCCTTTTTCAATTGTCTACACAAGGAGACTCCATCGAGGAGCGGCATCATAATGTCGGAGATGATTAGGTCAGGCTTGAGTTGAAGTGCTTTGTCGAGTCCCTCCCGACCATTTCTTGCGATCTCGAGACGGAATTCGACTTCGAGTTCATCGATGAGGACCTCTTGAAGGGCGATATCGTCCTCGACAATCAGGATCAAGGGGCGTTCATCTCTGCCATTTGAAGTGTCTTCTGGGTTAAGCAGGGGTGTGGTATTCATGGGGTAGGGTTAAGTTCCGGGCTCTCTGATTTGGTTGTAGATTTATGGGGTATCGGCAGCCGAGGTAATTCTACCGAAACGCGGGTTCCTGGTCGCTCAATACTTTCGTAAATTGGACTCTCTATTTCGATGGTACCTCCGCATTGTTGAATGAGCTTTTTTGTAAGATTCAAACCGATACCGGAACCATCAATGAGTGATTTTTCAGGGACCCTGTAGAATCGATCGAAGACATATCCCTTGAACTCTGGAGAAATTCCAACCCCATTGTCTTCGACAGTGATCCGGATGTAAGGGTATTCCTCTTTGGGGTCAGTGGGTCCCAGGGTGATAATCACTTCGCCAGCATCTTGGGTATATTTCAGTGCGTTACTGATGAGATTGTGGAGGATTTTTTCGATGGCATCGGGGTCGGTATGTGCTGGAAATGTATTGGAGGTCTGTAGCGTGAGTTTCGTTTGATGGATCTCTGCAATCACTTGCATCGATTCTGCGGTGCGACGAATCAGTTGAGCTAGATCAACGATCTGTAGTTCGAGTTTGAGTTCCCCTTTTTCGATATCTCGGAATAGCAATAGTTGAGAAACCAGACGTTTAACTCGATGCGCGTTGTTGATTACAGAGGTCAGGCGGCGTTTCATGCGGTCATCACTTTCGATCCGGGCCGTGATACGCTCGAGGGGTACGATCATCGCAGTCAATGGTGTATTAATTTCATGCGAGATATTGTTCACGAATCCGGTCTTGATCTGATCGATCTCTTGAAGGTGTTTTTCGCGTTCTTCGATACGTTGTTTTTCATTGAGCAGTCTTTGCTCACGCCAGCGTATGGTGACCAGAATGAGGGCGATCGTAAGCGCAATTAGGGTGCCTACCAAGCCTACGAACCATGGGCGAGCCCAGATGTAGTTGTCGACTTTGAATGTGATCAGTGCCGGTTGTAGCTCGATGTTGCCGTTTCGGTCTCGTGAGCGCACTTCTAAAGTGTACGGGCCGGGCTCCAACGCTAAAAAAGTATGATTTTTCTTAGAGGAAAAGAATGTCCATTCCGTATCGTTTAGACGCCAAGAATATTCAAGGTTTTCACGATGCGTTTGTTCCCATGGATCGATGCCGGACCAAGCGACATATGCATTGCCCCCAGGAGAGATAGATTTTTGATATGATACGATTGTTGTTTCTGGTGAATCACTCTCCGGTTTGTATCGAATTGTGTAATACTTTAAATTTTGCAGAAGACGATTTGGTCGATGTTTAATCGTATTGCTCCGACCTAGGTTTAGCCAAAGTGAGTCGTTGGAATCTTTCCGCATTTCGCTACCTTCCCAGAGTGTAATCGCGAAGTGTTCTGAGATCGCATGGTCGCCCCAGCGATGTCCGTCGTATTGACTGATACCATTTTCTGAGGATGCTAGTATCTTGCCGTCACTTAGAGCAAGCAGTCCTGAGGCTCGGTTACTTGCCAATCCATCAGGCTTTCCGTATGCATGCCAATCTTCGCTCGCGGGACTCTTTTCCCAAACTCCAAAGCGGAAGCCTTTGGCGATCCAAAGGCTTTGATTCGAATCATTGATGAGGGCATCGGTCTTTCCATGAGGAAACTTATCGATTATCTCGGATGTTTGCTGTTTTAAGTCTATTTGGTGAATTGTCTTGTTTGCAATCCAGATGCGTCCATCCGAGGTTCGCTCTATGTGGTAAGCCCATTCGGGAAATTTAGGAGCGCGCAGAAATTCGAAAAGCTTGAATTGATTTGTCTTACTTTTCCCGATGATAGCGACGCCTCCGGTTCCGGAGACTGCTTTAGCCTGACCGTTTGTGAAGACAAGCCGGCCGTCAGGTAGAAACGTATATGAATTTTTTCCGATGACTGCGCCTATCTCCGGAAAAGATTGGGTCTGCCATTGGTTTGCATCATCCAAAAAGGATGCTGCGGCTTTCCCGGAATGTGAGCCGAGCGCCCATAGAGTTCCGTCAGGCCCCTTAGTAATTCGTTTGGGGACGTCGATTACACCGTCTTTAGGTTCAAATTGAAACCATTGTTCATGCCGTTTATCGAAATAAACGATTCGCTTGTCATTAGAAATGTACCATTCATTTTCACTCATCCCCTCACACTGAAAGTGGAGGCCTAGCAGAGTTTTCCAATTTCGAAAAGTTGGGTCTATCACATAGACACCCCCATGCGATGCAAGAACCCAAATTCGGCCATCGAATGATTCGAAAATATCTAGCGGTGATATCGGAATATCTAGGTCGGTATATCGATAAATCTCGGCTTGACTGGCCTTGTAGGCAGCGATCACCCCCGCACTGCCGAACAAAAGTTGGCCTTCCTTGGTTTGCAAAATGGAGTAATGACTGTTGCTGTGTTTTCCGAGTGGAATGGGGCTCCATTTTTTGATCTTTGGGTCATATTTTTGGGCGAGTGTTCGCCCTGAGCTGGAGGCGAATGCCAGGGTGCCGTCCTGGAGCCCTTTTATTATTAAATCGTCATTATGGCTCGAATTCTTTGGTGGTTTGTGAAGTATCCATCGGCCCTTGGCTTCGAGGCCCTGATTAACGATTCGAGCTTGGTAGATTACCGACGGTTCCTCTTCGTGGAAGACTCCGATCCACAGGTTGTCGTCTTGATCGCTGCAACTAACCAATGAAGATGGTGCTTTGACAGAGTAGACGATTTCGTGATCCTCAAGGTTGGGAGAGATTCTCCATAAGGTTCTGCGCGCATTTAGCCAAATATTTCCGTCTGGTGACTGATGGAGTGTTGATCTGTGAGTCAGGCTTTCTAAATTTGAAATTAGTATCTTAAATTCGCCATCTTTGTACGCGACGAGATCGTATTTATACAAAAAGAGTGGGGTGCCGTCTCGAGTGACCATGATTCTTCGAACCGGGTATTTTTTTCCGCTATCCTCGGGATATAAGACACCTTTACGGAGATCTATGATATTCAGATTGAGACCGTCATATCGGGCAATTGCGTCTATACTTGTGAACCACATGGCCCCGTCGGGGGCTTGGGCGAGTGAATTGGTTGCAATATTGTCCAGAAACTCAAGATGATCCCAGCGCCATGGCTCTAAGAATGGGTCTGTTGATTGAGGGAAGTATGGTTTAATGCCGTAAACCGAAGCGCATACTAGGATATGAGTGCAAAATAGCCTTATGTATGTGCCACGGAGTCTCATAACATGTGCTAATCGCAAGATAAATCGGGAAACAGGAAACTGTCTTGAGTGAAGGGCCAGTGGAGGGTTCGTATCCCCAATTCTATGTCTAGAAAATGTTACAAGATATCGATTTGCTTCTATCGTTCACTGGGTGATCACGAACCGGGGTATTGTGAGTCTCGATAAAGTTGGCCAGTTTAGATGCAATATATGCGACACGAGATTGTCAATTTAAGTCGAAGATGCCACGGATTTATGGCATGAATTAACCAGGTTTTGGCGTGAAATGCCTATACTGTTGGAATATGGTGAAAGTCTTCGGCAGTGATTGAATATCGTTTTTTATAGCGAAAGCCCCAGCGTCGCAAGATGCGTAGCAGTGTCGCGTGGAGAACGATTAACTGCTTTTGTTGCTCTAAACGCGAACACATCTGCTTCAGTGTCACTCCCGGCGATTGTTTGATCCAGTCGGTGATCAAGGACCTAAAGGGATCGAGCTTGGAGCCCTCAGGTTTGCTTTTTTGAGAGCTTCAACACTGCCAGTATCTAAAAAGGCTTTATAGTATCTTTGGACACTGCGAGCACAACCCCTAAGGGAACACTAATGTCAGCAGCGCTTTACCGAGCCTGTCGCATTCGCACAATCCGAGTTCGTAAATCTTCACTAATGGCTCGCATCTTATTTTGATGACATTGTAGTAGAAAATACAATACGCATATTTTTAAGCAGAATACCCTAATATCGTAGCTCATCTAGGATTTTTATATCAAAAAAAGCACTGCATCTGTGTAGATGCAGTGCCTTCAAAAATCGTAACACTGTGTCGCTTACGTAACCGTGTCTAGAAATTTTGTTAACTCGCTTTTTTCGAGCTTCTAAAGCGCATGATGCCAACACCTGACGCTGCAATCAGAGCGAAGAGCAAGGCCTGGGTAGCAGGCTCTGGTATTGCGGACACTCCATCAATAGAGATTTGGTCAACGCGGAATCCACCGGCGTCGATGGAGGTTGAGAATACAACATAACTCCCCACATCTGTAATAGATTCTGACTCACTGAATGATATGGTTGTGAGTCCGCCAAACTGGATGTAAGGTGCCTCAACTAAGGGATCGTAGTCTGAACCGTTATCAGTGCGATCCACGGCAAGTATACCTCCATCAGCGCGGCTGTCCTGAATTCCGATACCCGAAAAGTCTAGATCAGTAATCCCGACAAAATTATCGAAAGTGATAAGCAAGCCTTCTTTTCTATCAAGGAGAAGTTGCTTACCACCATTTGCTACGACTCCCCAGCCATTACCTCTGGTTAACAGCGGTGCTGTATCATCCGATGACAGGGACAGGTTAGTGTCGTCAAAGGACACACTAGAATATCCGGTAATAGTGACGTCAAAGCTGAAGGAATCAGGCGATTCCGCCAGTGATCCGACAGCATCGATACCTGTTTGGTTACTCGTAAACGCGCCGGAGCTGTAGCTTATGGTCGCGGTGAAGGAACTTTGGGATGCATTTGGATCGAGATTAGCAGGATCTGTGCTGCTGAGATCAAGTGTAATTTGCGCTAATCCAGTAGAGAGGAAACTACCAGAGAGAAATAGGATTGAAAGAGCCTTATGCATTTTCATTGGGGGATTGTTTTGAGTTCGAGCAGGGAACTGAAAAACCTGCATATTATTAGAAATATACAGCAAAATCATTCAAGCCGCCCTAAAATCCCCGCCACTTTCAGGCTTAAATGCGTCAATTGATTTTGCCCCGTCTCTCTCAAGGGATAACAAAGGCACGTCATCAATGAAAGATGTGGAATCTTGGTACCCCGCGTCGTTTGTGTGTATCTTTTTGATAGTCGCGCTCCCAGCTTTATTGCCGGACGCGGATTGTATCATCGATCGCGCCTATGGCTGCGTGGCCTGAGGCGCAGATTCTGGGATAGCGATTACGCCGTTAAGATTGGTACCGTCATCAACACGGTCCCTTGCAATCTTAGCTCTCGAGTCTTAGCTTTCTTTGATTCCTTCTCCTGAGAATTCAATTTCAGAAATCTCGACAAAACTATCGAACGTGATGAGAAGACCTTCGCCATCATCAACAAGAAGTTGCCGGTCACCAGTACTACCATTGATTCTCCATCCATTGCGCTAGGCGGCGATACCGCCAGGATTCGTCGTATCTAGAGACCGTATGTTTATATTACCATCAAAGCGACTGATAACAATTCGTGTATTGGTGACGTCAAAGCCGAATAAATCGGGCAGATCCGTTAATGATTCAGTAACATCGGTGCCACTCGAAAACGCGGCAGAACAATAATTTGTTGTAGAAGTGTAGGTCTCTGGTTTTGAAGTTCCAGTAAATCTAGTTGTGCCAAGATCAGGGGCAACCTGGGCGAACGCTGGGGCATGCAAAGCACAGCAGGGAGCCAAGGATATCTAAAGGGCGTTCTGTAGTTTAATCGAGGTGCTCAATCTGGGCTTGAGCGTAGATGTGTGATCTATACGACTCAACCCGACTGACGAGACGATGCCTTCAACGATACGCTGAGACGAAGATCAGTGCGATTTCAAGTCTACATGCGTCAGCCAATTTCGCCCAGTTCTCTTACAGAAAGGCCAAGGGAATTCACTCAGGAAAGATGTCGAGCTTTTGACAGAATTCCTGATTATTCAATTTTTCCATCACGTAGACTCGATAAAAAAGTCACGCGCTCCCGCAAACAGCTTCATTTTGGGCGATCCTATCTTCGATCACACTTTATTTCTGGGAAAGTTGGGCACTTGCCGCTGTAACGGCATCAAGGTTGATGCGGTCAAAGCGAAATCCACCGGCATCCTCAGGAGTTGAAAATACCAAATAGCTACTTCCGGACGCTGCCGAATCTGACTCGAAGAATGATATTTCGGCGAGCCCACCGCCTTCATAGTAGGTTTCTTCGGCTAACGGTTTGTATTCGCCACTGTCATCAGTGCGATCTACTGCAAGCTTACCTCCTGGGTGGCGGCCGTCTTGAATTCCTACACCGGAAAATTCGATTTCAGCGATCCCTACAAAATTGTCGAAAGTGATAAGCAAGCCTTCTTTTCTATCAAGGAGCAGTTGCTTGCCACCCTTTGCTACCACTCCCCAGCCATTACCTCTGGTTAACAGCCGTTTTGTATCATCCGATGACAGGGACAGATTGGTGCCGTCAAAGGACACGCTAGAATACCCGGTAATGGTGAGATCAAAGCTGAAGGAATCGGGCAAATTTGCTAACGATCCGGTTACATCAATACCGGTTTGACTGCTTTTAAACACGCCGGAGCTGTAGCTGATGGTCGATGTATAGGAACTTTGGCTTGGTTCTGGACCGAGGTCATTAGGATCAGTGCTACTAAGATCAATGGTGATCTGTGCGAATCCAACAGAGAGGAAAATGCCAGAGAGAGTGAGGATTGAAAGAACTTTCTTCATAGTATTCGGAGAAGTGGGTTAGAATTTTAATGGAGGTAAATAGCGGCTACAGGTAAACATTGACCCTACCATATACTGATAATAGTGCGCATTTACATTCCCGCCATTTTCAGTCCTAAATGCGACGGCCATGCAGGTAATTACCTTGTTTTTTGAGATCAAAATCAGCTCCCGAGAGAACAGCCGGTCCGGCTACCGCAGCACAGGAGTGTTTAGAAGTTTGGTCTTGGAAGGCTTCATTTTCGAAAACAAAAAAAACCGCATTTCTTAATGCGGCTTTCACGGGTTCATCTGTTAAGAATTTTCAGGAATCTTGCGCTGCGGCAGCTTCGACAATGCCGGCGAAATCGCGGGCTTTGAGGGATGCGCCGCCAATCAGGCCTCCGTCGATGTCGGGCTGAGCAAGGAGATCGGGAGCGTTTCCTGGCTTCATGGATCCACCATAAAGGATACGGATTTTCTCGGCAGTACTTGCGCCGAATAGCTCGATGAGCACCGCGCGTATTGCCGCATGAGTCTCTTGAGCCATTTCCGGAGTAGCCGTTTTGCCGGTCCCGATTGCCCAGATCGGTTCGTATGCAATGACAACCTGATCTGCTGAATCGGCTGCAACGTCAGCAAGGCCACCCTCTAATTGTTCTGAGACGACTGCGGTGGTCTCGCCGCTTTCACGCTGTTCGAGGGATTCACCGACGCAGAGTATCGGTCGCAGGTTGGCTTCCAGAGAAGCAATCACCTTTTTATTCACAAATGCGTCGGTCTCACCGAAGTATTCGCGACGTTCGCTGTGTCCCAGGATGACAAACCCGGCGAATAGGCTGCGGAGCATTTCCGGGCTGACTTCACCCGTGAAAGCGCCCGATGGAGCTGGGTAGAGGTTTTGCGCACCGAGGTGAACATTGGAATTTGCGATCTGGCTAGCGACGGTTTCGAGCGCAGTGAAAGGCGGGCATACGACTACCGATACCGAAGTCTGTTGTCCCACTTCAGCAACGACTTCAGCAGCGAGTTCCTTGGCCTCTTCCGAGGTCTTGTTCATCTTCCAGTTTCCGGCGATGAGGTATTTGCGAGATGATTGGCTCATAGTTTGATTATGTAAAAAGTGCTTTGGCCTTATTTGGCCAGAGCAGCGACGCCAGGCAGTTCTTTGCCTTCGAGGAATTCGAGGGAGGCGCCGCCTCCGGTGCTCATGAAGGTGACTTGCTCAGCAAACCCACTCTTGTTGATGGCCGTGACAGAGTCTCCGCCACCGATGATCGAAATGTTGTCACTCTGGGCAATCGCTTCGGCTACGGCAAAGGTGCCCTGAGCGCAGGCGGGGATTTCAAAGATGCCCATCGGTCCATTCCAAAGTACGGTTTTGGCTGATTTGACCGCTTCGGAAAAGACTTCGGCGGATTTGGGTCCGATGTCTACGCCTTCCCAACCCTCGGGAATATCGCCCTCTATTATCTGGGATTCGGCGAAGGTGCCTGCACCGAAATCGAGGCCTTTGACGATCATGGTGTCCGATGGGAGGAGGAATTTCACCCCTTTTTCCTGGGCTTTTTTCATGGCCTCTTGGGCGGTCTCGATCTTGTCGGGTTCGCAGAGAGAGTCTCCGACGGTTTCTCCAATCGCTAGTTTGAAAGTGTAAGCCATGGCTCCGCCGATGATGATGGTGTCGGCCTTTTCAAGGAGTGTGTCGATGACCATTATCTTGTCGGAAACCTTGGCACCTCCGAGTATCACTGTGAAGGGACGCTCGGGATTCGAGACCTTGTCTCCAAGGTACGCAAGTTCGCGTTCGATGAGTAGGCCACATGCTTTTTCTTTAACGAATTCGGCGATTCCAGCGGTTGAGGCATGGGCGCGGTGGGCGGTGCCAAAGGCATCGTTCACGTAAATATCAGCGAGTGCGGCGAGTCTTTTGGAAAGTTCTGGATCGTTTTTGGTCTCCCCCGGGTAGAATCGCATATTTTCAAGGAGCACCACCGAGCCGGGCTCGGTGCTTTCAATGATTGCTTCAGTTTCGGGCCCCATTGCATCTTCGACAAACATGACCGGACGTTTCAGCTTATCGGAGAGGTCCGCTGCGACAGGACGCAGGGAATATTTGGGGTTGGGTTCGCCTTTCGGTCGGCCCAAGTGCGAGGCGAGGATGACGCGGGCACCTTTGCTGAGAAGGAGTTCGATGGTTGGGAGGGCGCCCCGAATGCGGGTGTCATCGGATACTTTGCCGTCTTCAGTGAGCGGTACGTTGAAGTCTACGCGGACAAATACGCGTTTGCCGGCGCATTCGAGATCGGAAACCGAGGGTATTTGGGTCATGGTAAGAATCTGGAAAGAGATTTGGGCGTGCAGATTTTGAAATTAAAAAAGCCGGGAGGAAGGGCTTTGATTCTCCTCTCCCGGCTTCGCATTAAAGCACTTCAGCTCGCTAATTTAGAGCATTTTGGTGACCTTCGAGATCAGCTCTGCACAGCGATTCGAGTAGCCCCACTCGTTGTCATACCAGGAGACCAATTTCACGAATGTATCGCTAAGGCCGATACCTGATCCAGCATCGAAGATCGAGCTTTGGCTGTCGTGAATAAAGTCGGTGGATACTACTTCGTCTTCGGTGTAGCCGAGGATGCCTTTGAGTGGGCCCTCAGCGGCTTCTTTCATCTTGCCGCAGATTTCCTCGTAAGACGCAGGTTTTGCGAGCTTTACGGTGAGGTCTACTACGGAGACGGTTGGAGTTGGCACGCGGAAAGCCATGCCGGTAAGTTTGCCTTTCACCTCTGGGAGGACGAGGCCGACTGCTTTCGCCGCTCCGGTGGTGGACGGGATGATGTTTTGAGCAGCAGCGCGGCCGCCTTTCATATCTTTGGGAGATGGGCCGTCTACGGTACGCTGGGTAGCGGTGTAGGCATGCACCGTGGTCATGAGACCTTCGACGATCCCGTAGTTGTCGAGAATCACCTTAGTAATGGGAGCCAAGCAGTTTGTGGTGCAAGACGCATTCGAGATGATGTTGTCGTCGGCGGTGAGGGTGTCGTCGTTTACTCCGAGGACAACCGTCTTTACATTGTCTCCCTTTCCGGGAGCAGAAATGATTACTTTTTTCGCGCCGGCGTCGATATGGCCTTGCGCCTTATCACCCGCAACCCAGAGACCGGTGGATTCAAGAACCAGATCGACTCCATATTCCGTCCACGGGAGGTTTGCCGGGATTTCGCGCAGTGCGAGCGTTTTGATTTTTTCGCCGTTGACGACGAGAAAATCGCCGTCGACTTCCACCGTCCCATTGAAACGACCCTGAGTAGAGTCATACTTGAGCAAATAGGCTAGGTTCTCGGCAGGCACGAGGTCATTGATGGCGACTACTTCGACTTCAGTGCCAAGCATTCCCTTTTCAGCGAGCGCGCGAAAGACCATCCTTCCGATGCGTCCAAAACCATTAATTCCGATTTTAACGGGCATAATACAATCCGTGAGTTTGTGGTTAGGTGATATAATATATGCTGCGGCAGATACACCGCAGTCGGCCAGTCAACAGGGTGAGCAAACGAATGCAAGACGTAAAACACCTATCAAAAAACGTCACCTGGGGCTGACCTAATCGTTGCCGAAACGCCGCGATTCTAAGACATGAAGCCACTTGAAGGGACCATGTCGGTGCGACAATGTTTATGCAATGTGCTCTGATGAGACTCATCGCGAAAGGTTAGCCCAGCTCTCAGATCTGGAAATGTGTCGATTTGTGGGCCGATTTTTTATTGTTTAAAACCGGTAGATACCGTCTCTCAACCTAAGACTGCTCAAAATAATTCACGATTACAAATAACGAGCCCGCACTGATCGAAACGTGGAGGGGAGTGTGCTGCAGCACATTGCTTTGTCCCAATTGTCCCTCTGGATTCATGCAGACGTTTTCGAGCTCCCAGTAGAGACCTTGAGTGGTCACTCCCTCAGCCTTGCTCATTGGAATGAGGCTGATGGTGAGGCCCGGTCGAAATTGATCTGATTTGAAGGGACACTGTGGACTGACCCGATAGATACTCTGCTCAGCATCGTGGAATTCGAAGGAAACCTCAGGCCACTTTTCGGCAACGATCAAGAGATTGGTTAAGAAGTGATCTGCGCGTTTTCCAGTACCTCCGAGGATCACGATTCGGAGGTCCGGGGCGGGGTTTTCGATTTTGCGGAGGGCTTTTTGGAAATCGGTGGCATCTTGCTCAGGAGCGCGCATACACGTGTCTGCGTAGTTGCCGGGATCTCCGATGAAGGAGTCGAAATCGCCTACCGCAAGGTCTGCCTTCAACCCCGCCTGTTTGAAGCTCTCAAGCCCCGAGTCTGCAGCGATGGAAAACTGAGCTCCGTCGAGGTGCTCCTTCAGCAATTCAGGATTTGGAGTCTCTCCCCCGAGGACAATGACAGCTTTTCGCACCGTTGAATCAATTCAGCCGCTGGTATCTAATATGGAAACAGAGCCTTAGTGCTTCCGGTGCTGATTTTCGAGCGATATTCCGCTGTTCCGGAGACTTGGATGATTGCTCCAGGCACCCAATTCCACGTAGCGCCTGCCAGGTAAATCGTCATGCTTCGACCGTTTCGAGGGACTCTGACGCAATCGCTGATCTGCGAGATTACCGTCGCGGCGATACGGTTTTCTTGCCCGTCGATGATTTTTGCCTCTGCGTAGACGTGTAGGTGATTGTCCTTGTCGACGCGGACCTCTTGGATTCCGAGAATCCAGCCCGGGTTGGGGGTTTGTAGATCGACACAAATGCGATTGTTGGGGCTCACCGTTTGCCCGGCTTGCTTGGTCGAATTGCATCCTCCAAGAGCGATAGCGATAGACGCGATGGCGAGAGGGGTGAAAAGATTCCTGATCATGCTTTGATGGATAAACAGGATCACTGCCGATTGTCGATAGTGTCTGTTTTTTACGATTATATCAATAAATCCTGATATGTTTATTCTTGAATATTCAGGGTTTGGGGGCAGTTTTTTGGACGATATGTCATCTCAGTACATTTTTTCTTCCGAGTCCGTGGGCGAAGGGCATCCAGATAAAGTTGCCGACTACATTTCAGACAGCATACTTGATGCATGTTTCGAGCAGGACCCTAAAAGTCGTGTGGCTTGCGAAACGCTCGTGAAGAGTAATTGTGTGTTTTTGGCTGGAGAGATTACCACCAAGGCGAAGATTGACTTTGAGAAGGTCGTACGCGATGCGATTAGCGAAATCGGTTATGTGAACGATGACGATATTTTTCATGCCGACAAAGTGTTCATTACTAATGCTTTGACCGCTCAGTCCCCCGACATTGCGCAGGGTGTTGACGCTAAGAAGGCGAAAGGCAAAAAGACTGCGGAGCAGGGCGCGGGAGATCAGGGTATCATGTTTGGGTATGCTTCGACAGAGACCGAAGAGTTGATGCCGGCTCCGGTGATGTTTTCTCACCGCATCATGCGCGAACTCTCGCGAGTCCGCAAGGCGGGTCGTCAAGCAAAGTGGCTTCGCCCGGATGCCAAAGCACAAGTAGCGGTCGAATATGTAGACGGCGCGGTGAAGAGCATTAAAAATGTTGTCGTTTCGACCCAGCATACCGACGATGTTGATCACGCGACGATTGAGAATTTTATAATCAATAAAATCGTAAAGAAGGTCCTTCCGAAAACCTTGCTTACTCAAAGCACCGAATATTTGATCAACCCGACCGGCAAATTTGTGATCGGGGGGCCACAGGGTGACGCAGGCCTCACCGGTCGTAAGATTATCGTGGATACATACGGGGGAATGGGTCGCCATGGAGGAGGAGCTTTTTCTGGTAAAGATCCTTCGAAAGTAGATCGTTCCGCAGCTTACATGTGCCGCTGGGTCGCGAAAAATGTGGTGGCTGCCGGGTTAGCGAAAACCGTGGAGGTGCAGGCGGCTTATGCGATTGGGCATCCCCATCCGACGAGTGTATTCGTGAATACATTTGGAACCGGGACCGTATCCGACGATAAAATTGCCAAGGCGTTGACTCAGGTTTTTAGCTTTAAGCCGGCGGATATCGTGAAACAGCTTAAGTTACTTCGACCGATTTATAAAGATACCACGTTCTACGGCCATTTCGGAAAAGCCGAATTGCCATGGGAGCAGACTAACAAGGCCGCCGCACTCAAAAAAGCGGTGAGCGCCTAAGCTAAGAAATTTGATTCGTTAACCTTTTAAAAATCAAAAAATGTCTACCGAAACCCTTACAGCCCAAGACTTCAAAGTCGCGGACCTTTCTCTTGCAGATTGGGGCCGCAAAGAAATTGCTATTGCCGAAAAAGAAATGCCCGGCTTGATGGCTACTCGCGAGAAATACGGACCCGAAAAGCCCCTCTCCGGGGTACGCATCATGGGTTCCCTCCACATGACTATCCAGACCGCGGTCCTAATCGAAACTCTGGTGGCTCTGGGAGCAGACGTTCGCTGGTGCTCGTGTAATATTTTTTCAACACAGGATCATGCTGCGGCTGCAATTGCAGTTTCCGGCGTGCCGGTTTTTGCCTGGAAGGGAGAAACACTCGAAGAGTATTGGGAGTGCACTTACAGCGCCTTGACCTGGCCGGATGGTAAGGGGCCCCAACTCATCGTAGATGATGGTGGCGATGCGACACTGCTTATCCACAAGGGATATGAATTGGAGACTGAGAACGACGACTGGGTCAACTCGGAGTCGGAGAGCGATGAAGAAGCAGTCATCAAAAACCTCCTCAAGAGCGTGAATTCCGAAGATCCGCTTCACTGGTCCAAAGTGGTCAAGGAATGGAAAGGGGTGTCTGAGGAAACGACTACTGGAGTGCATCGTCTCTACAAAATGCAGGAGGAGGGTAAGTTGCTCGTCCCTGCAATCAACGTGAATGACTCGGTCACTAAGTCAAAATTCGATAATCTATACGGATGCCGCGAGTCATTGATCGACGGAATCAAGCGTGCTACGGATGTGATGATCGCTGGTAAAGTAGCGGTTGTATGCGGCTATGGTGATGTAGGTAAAGGGTGTGCCCAAGCGCTCAAGGGAATGGGTGCGCAGATCATCGTGACAGAAGTAGATCCGATCTGCGCGCTTCAAGCGGCGATGGAAGGCCACAAGGTCACGACCATTGAGGATGCGCTTCCAATCGCTGATATCTATGTCACAACGACTGGTAACAAAGATATTATTACATTCGACCGAATCTGGCTCAACCCAAAGATGCTGACGAGGGTATCCAGGCGGTCTGCAATGCCGACAACCTGCCCGGTCACCGTCTTCGGCATGGAATCGCCAGCGCCCTTCGGCA
>JBCCBL010000002.1:0-27541 GCA_039034055.1 Verrucomicrobiota bacterium
CAGGGTGACTGCTCCGACCAGAATGAGATATCTGAGACGAATACCTGATTTGCCGGAGATCATCGTTGCACGCCTGATCTCCTGGACTCCAAAGAACCGGTCTGGTCGGTAGTTACGATGAACCATTCCACACCTGGTCCGCTCCCCAAATGATGCAATTTGAAAATGTTGACGCAATTGCCGGAATCGGCAAAGGCTTGCGTCGTTTCAAGCCCGCATCCTGGGTCGCTAATTATTGGGACTGAGCTTAGATTAAAAGAGGGTTCGGAACACCTGAAAGAAATAGCAATGACAACGGCCGATCCTCAGTCTTTCAAGGATCACCCATTGGTTAGACCCATTATGATGAGGCTTTTGCTTTTCGCCCAGGCGACCTGATCATGCGCAATTCTATTTATCTAAAAAGGGCTTAAATTTCTCCTTATCTGTGGCCTTCATGTAGGCTTCGTTGCCTGTAATTTTTCCTTCTTGCAGGGCTTTCATGATGGTCCCATCCATCAAGCACATACCCTTCGCAATACTGCTTTCGATGATTCCGCGGACTGCTGAAATATTACCGATGCGGATAGTATTCGCCAGCGCATCATGTTTGAGCAAGATTTCATGAACGGCGAGACGGCCCTTCGGAACACGCTTACACAGCAACTGAGAAACGACACAGGAGAGACAACTCGAAAGCATCACTCGGATCTGCGACTGCTCATCAGCCGGAAAAGCATCAATGATTCGATCAATCGTTTTCGGGGCATTATTGGTATGCAAGGTTCCAAATACAAGCATCCCCATCGAGGCACAATTCAAGGCCAGTTTGATCGTTTCCAGCTCGCGCATCTCCCCAACCAGCAAGATATCCGGGTCTGCCCGCATAGCTCCTCGGAGGGCATTGCCGAACGAGTGGGAGTGTTCCCCTACCTCGCGATGAACGATGATCGATTTCTTCTTCGGATGCACAAACTCTACGGGATCTTCCACCGTAATAATATGCTTAGCGAAGTTCTCGTTTATGTAATCGATCATCGCGGCCAGGGTGGTTGATTTTCCAGAACCGGTCGGACCGGTCACCAACACCAATCCTTCTTTATAGGCGCACACTTCCTTCAACACCGGAGGCAATTTTAGAAAATCAAAAGAAAGAATTTCCGCCGGGATCTGCCTAAACACCGCGGCCTGGCCCCAATGGTTTCTCAAGTAAGATCCCCGAAAACGGGCCAGTCCAGGGATTTCATAGGCCAGGTCCAGATCGTTATTTTCAAGATAGTGATCCCAGCGTTCCTCAGAGGTAATCTCGCTGAGAAGCCCGGCCATGGAATCTGCGGTCAATATCGGGGCATCCAACTCGCTGATTGATCCTGAAGCCCGAATTTTTGGAGGCGAGCCCACATTCATGTGCAAATCGGAGCCATCGTTTTCCAACATCTGGCGTAGGTATGTATCAATTTGTGCCATGGCCTTAGATCACGGTTTAGAATTATTTTCTGAAGAAACCGCGCTTCTTGGATTCTTCGGAGGGGACGGCTTCATTCGCCGATGTTGGGTTCAAACTTCGAAGCAGGACCTCGTTCTTAATGTTGGCACGCGCGGTCTCCTCGGAGATTTTCCCCGCCTGAAAAAGCTCCAACACGGAGTTATCCATAACAATCATCCCGTCGCGTTTACCGGTTTCCATGATATTACTCAGACCTTGAGATTTACCCTCGCGTATCAAGGATGCCACGGCCGTATTGTTCAAAAGCAGCTCGCAGGCAAGGACTACCCCGCCCGACTTAGCTGGTAGCAAGCGTTGGCACACAATACCCTTGAGGGACTCCGCGACCATCGCTCGAATCTGCGGCTGCTGGGCCGGTGGAAACACATCCAGCAAGCGATTCAGAGTGTTACTGGCATCCGAGGTGTGCATGGTTCCGATCACCAAATGCCCCGTTTCCGAAGCAGAAATTGCCATCTCAATCGTCTCGAGATCTCTCATCTCCCCGATCACAATGATGTCCGGGTCTTGGCGCAGGGCTCCTTTAAGAGCTGAGTGAAACGTATTGGTATGCGGCCCCACCCCGCGCTGAGTAACCGAACATTGGTTCGATTGATGGACGATTTCAATGGGCTCCTCCACACAAATGATATGATCGGAGCGGTTCGCGTTCATCTCGGCGACAAGAGAGGCCAAGGTCATCGTCTTACCTGAACCAACCGGACCTGTCACCAAGACCAGCCCATTATGATATGTTAAAAGCTTCTTCAATACCTCAGCCCGCTGTGGCGAATACCCAAGTGAATCGATCGGGCTCGGCGAGCCGGGAACAATCCGGTAAGACCCCGCCATTCCGTCTTTATGCTTCATCAAATTCGTCCGAAATCGATGACCCGTATCAAAAGGTATTGCGCAATCATAGTCTTGTTCGCTCTCAAAATACGCTAACTGCTCCGGCGAAAGCAGCCTGGTGTTCAAAGCCTCTGAAATCTCCGGCGAAATAACGGTTTCCGAAAGATACTGCACCTCTCCATACTTGCGTGCAAAGGGACGCGCATCTGCCGAAATATGGAGATCTGAGTAGCCCTCTTCTGCACAATACAGCAGCAGAGAAATCATGAATCCCTTAAAATCCTCCTCAGAAGTTCCGGTAAGGGAGGCAAAATCTGGAGATTTCATAGTAACCCCTTTGGCTGAGATCCAAGTTTCCCCGGGCTTTTCGGCCTTACTCTGGGCATGGACAGGCGCCATCTGAGGCATATTCTCCACACCCATGGATGCCCGCTTGCCAAGATCGATGGCAGCCGAAGCGGCCGCTGCTAAGCTCTCCAAAGTGTCCTCGTTCAGACTCACCCTCTTTGCAGTTGGGGCCTCGGGCTTCAAATCAATTGGCCTTTTCTGAGACGATACTGGACCTACGGCTCCATCGGTTGCCTCGCCTAGGCTCTGCAACGCTTGATTCGCCAAGCCCGAGATCGATTCATCGTCGGCCATCAACGTATCTGCGGGAAGATTCGCTTCCGGCGACAATGGCTCGCTAACCACTTCATTCTCCGAAGGCACGAATTTGATTTTTGTCGGACTCGGATCCTCAGCAACCTTTTCAACAGCAGGTTCTTCAGGCTGAGGCACTTTTTTCGGCAATGGTATTTTTTTACGCGCAGGAGTGGCTTCCGGCTGGTAGGTCGGAGAGGGTGCCTCCCTTGCCGATGAAACAATCTTGGGATCCGGTGCCTTGACTTTTGACTCAGGGGCAAGTTCTTCATAGCACTCCCCGGTATCAAAGGGATCGTAGGGTGCCTTCACACCGGCTTCTATATCATTGCATGTAGCGTCGAGAATCGCCTGCACCTTCTCAAAGTCCTCGCAGATATCGTGATCGATAATCAATTGACCAAAGTCGAGCAAATCTGCTCCACTCGGTGCTAGATCCACGAGCCGGTCGAATGCATTGAAATCCAGGACTTTTTCATCAATCAATTTACATGCAAAAAGCCTAACATCATTCCGAAAGCTTTTAGGTCCAGATTGCTCAGGCGAATTTTCGTCCATATAAAAGAAATCCAATTGAAAACGGCACAATCGCCGCGTAAGTCGACGAGGGATGCCTCGCCTGATGGCTAATCGGAATCATTCGCCGATTGTTGATAAAAATGTCTCAACAAAAATACTTCTAGAACCGGTCAAGATTTCAGACTGGAGTAATAAAAATCGTCCGCTAGCTTCCACTTCATATTTTCACATCCGAATACATTGATATATGGGTAATTCTTCGCTAGTTTTGACTGGATCCAAAGAGCAAGATCTCGCTGTCAGAGCCGACTTGGATGCATCGCTGGCAAAGCGCATCATGATCATCGACGGTGCGATGGGTACCATGATCCAGACCTTCAAGCTCACCGAAGAAGACTACCGAGGCGAGCGATTTGCCGACTACCCCCATCCTGTAAAAGGAAACAACGAACTCCTGGTTCTGAGTAAACCTGAAGTCATTAGCGAAATCCATCGCAATTTCATGGAAGCCGGAGCCGATATCATCGAGACAAATACTTTCAGCTCCACGCGCCTCTCCCAAGCCGATTATCACATGGAAGATCTCGTGCCGGAACTCAATATCGAAGCGGCCCGCCTCGCCAAAGAGACCGCGCAAACCTTCATGGCGGAGAACCCCGACCGCAAAGTCTACATCGCCGGTGCGATCGGTCCAACCACCAAAACGCTTTCCCTTTCTCCAGACGTCAACAACCCTGCCTTTCGCGCCGTTACCTGGGACGATGTCTATCAAAGCTACTACGAGCAAATTGAAACGCTCGTAGAAGGCGGTGTCGACATCCTGATGCCTGAGACCGTTTTCGACACCCTCAACCTAAAAGCCTGCCTCTTTGCCATTCATGATTTTCAGGAAAAACATGATCGCGCCATTCCGGTCATTGTTTCGGTGACCATCACCGATGCCTCCGGACGGACACTCTCCGGCCAAACTACCGAAGCATTCTGGAATTCGATCTCTCACGCCAAGCCGTTTTGCGTCGGGATCAACTGTGCCCTCGGTGCAGAAGACATGCGCCCCTACGTGGAAACACTCAGCAAAGTCTCCGACTGCTACGTCCATGTATATCCGAATGCCGGCCTCCCCAACCCCCTATCTGAGACCGGCTATGATGACACACCGGAACAAATGAGGGAAGTCCTCAACACCTTTGCCGACAATCAAAGCGTAAACCTAGTCGGAGGATGTTGCGGAACCACTCCTGACCATATCGCAGCGATTGCCGACGGACTCCGAGACAAGGCTCCCCGCGCCCGGGCGACCCCAGGGGGTGCTATGCGCCTGAGTGGGCTCGAACCCTTCACAATCGGGGACGACAAAATGAAAAGCTTTGTCATGGTCGGCGAGCGGACAAACGTCACCGGCTCCCCGCGCTTCGCCAAACTCATCAAAAAAGGCGATTACGAAACCGCACTCAGCATCGCACGCCAACAGGTCGAAAATGGAGCCAACGTCATCGACATCAACTTCGATGAAGGAATGCTAGACGGTATCGAGGCGATGACTCATTTTTTGAAACTCGTCGCTTCTGAGCCCGATATCTCGAAAGTCCCCATCATGATTGATAGCTCAAAATGGGAAATCATCGAAGCAGGACTGCAGACCGTTCAAGGCAAAGCCATCGTCAATTCCATCAGTCTCAAAGAAGGAGAAGAAGCCTTCATCCACTACGCAAAAAAAATTCGCCAATATGGCGCAGCCACGGTGGTAATGGCCTTTGATGAATACGGTCAAGCAGCGACGAAAGATGACAAAATCCGCATTTGCCAACGCGCTTACAAACTTCTCACCGAACAAGCAGAATTCCCGGCAGATGACATTGTGTTTGATCCGAACATACTAACTGTGGGAACAGGTATCGAAGAACACAATACATATGCAGTAGACTTTATCGAAGCTACCCGAGAGATCAAACGCCTATGTCCCGGCGCAAAAGTATCAGGCGGCGTCAGCAATATTTCATTTTCATTCCGAGGGAATAATCCCGTCCGCGAAGCGATGCACGCAGCGTTCCTATATCACGCTATCCAAGCAGGCATGGACATGGGAATCGTCAACGCAGGGATGCTGGCCGTCTATGATGAGGTCCCGAAAGAGCTACTGGAACTAGTCGAGGATGTCCTTCTAAACCGCAGAGAGGATGCCACCGAACGCCTCATCGACGCGGCGCCAAATTACCTTGGCCAGGGGAAAAAAGAAGACAACAGCGATAAACTGGCATGGAGAGAGCAACATGTTGCCGAGCGATTAAAACACTCCTTAGTGAAAGGGATTGTTGAATACATCGATGGAGATACCGAGGAAGCACGCCAGCAGTTTGACCGTCCGCTCCAAGTCATCGAAGGCCCTCTCATGGATGGTATGGCAGTAGTTGGAGACCTATTCGGAGCCGGGAAAATGTTCTTACCCCAAGTAGTCAAAAGCGCCCGGGTCATGAAGAAAGCTGTCGCTTATTTATTGCCATATATGGAGGACGAAAAAGAAGCCGATGAAGCTGCGTCCAAAAAGCAAGGCACCTTCCTCATCGCGACGGTGAAAGGCGACGTCCATGACATCGGTAAAAACATTGTCGCCGTCGTCCTGGCTTGTAACAATTTTGAAGTGGTTGACATGGGTGTGATGGTCCCGTGCGAAAATATCCTCGCGAAGGCCAAAGAAATCGATGCCGACATTATTGGCCTAAGCGGACTCATCACCCCCTCGCTAGACGAAATGGTCCACGTGGCCAAAGAGATGACTCGCGGAGACTTCGAGGCACCCCTCCTAATCGGCGGCGCTACAACTTCTGCCGCGCACACGGCGGTGAAAATTGCCCCACACTACGAGCAACCCGTGGTGCATGTCTCCGATGCATCGCGCGTCGTCAACGTCGTCAACGACCTCTTAAATCCCTCGTTACGCGAAGAGACTCGTAGCAAATTAGCCGCCCGCCAGGAAAAAATTCGCCAGGACTTCCTCGCTGGCCGAGATATCAAACCACTCATATCGCTCGAACAATCGAGAGCGAATGCCTTCCAAATAGACTGGGAAACACATACCCTAGAAACCCCCACCTTCCTCGGGACAAAAGTCTATGACGATGTTGACCTCAAAGACCTCGTTGAACTCATCGATTGGACCCCTTTCTTCTCGGCCTGGGAATTGCGCGGACGCTATCCAAAAATCCTGGAAGATGAAAAAGTTGGTGAAGAAGCTCGCAAGCTTTTCAATGATGCCAACAACATGCTACTTGAGGTAATTAACCGCAAGATTTTCACTGCAAGGGGCGTCATTCGTATCGAACCTGCCAATACCGTGGGAGACGATGTCGAGGTCTATACGGACTTGAGCCGAAGCAGAGTAGATTGCCGATTCCATACTTTACGACAGCAAGGGCAACGTGACGATGGTAGGCCCAGTTTTGCACTTTCAGATTTCATTGCACCAAAGACGTCCGGAAAAGAGGACTTTCTCGGCGGATTCGCAGTGACTACGGGTCATGGCGTCGAAGAATTCGCAAAAGAATTTGAGGCTCAACACGACGATTACAACAGCATCATGGCAAAGGCTGTCGGAGACCGACTTGCCGAAGCATTTGCCGAATGGATGCACCGGGAGGTCCGTAATTTTTGGGGCTATGGGAGAATTGAAGCCCTAAGCAACGAAGACTTGATCAAGGAAAAATATCGGGGAATACGTCCCGCAGCCGGGTATCCAGCGTGCCCAGATCACACCGAAAAACGGACCCTGTTTGACTGGCTAGATGCTGAAAAAAACACCGGAATCGAGCTGACAGAAAGTTTCGCGATGACCCCTGCTTCCTCAGTCAGTGGCCTCTACTTCTGTAATCGAGAGGCTCGATACTTCAGTGTCGGTAAAATCGGCAAGGACCAGATCGAAGACTACGCAAAGCGCAAAGAATGCGACCTGGCAACGCTCGAGAAATGGCTGGCTCCCTACCTCGACTACTAGAAATTTTGATCTAATGCTCAGACTCGGCAAGGCAAACTGATGCGAGACTCATTCCTTCATGATTGCGCTATCATCGGAGCAGGAATTTCCGGACTGCTCGCGGCGACCAGTTTGAAAAAATCAGGACATTCCGTCGTCATAATCGACAAAGGTCGCGGAGTTGGCGGCAGAATGGCGACCCGCCGTGCCGGAGAGGCCCGCATTGATCACGGCGCACAGTTCTTCACTCAACGCTCAGAGGCGCTTGCCCCTTGGATTAAAGCTTGGCAAGAAAATGGTCTGATCCAAAAATGGTATGCGAATGAATCCGATACCGTTTGGCGTGGAAACACTGGTATGACCGATGTCCCAAAATTCCTAGCACAGGACCTAATTCTTGAGAAATCAACCCGCGTTATAGAGCTTAAACCGAAAGAATCGAAATGGTTCTTAAAATCCGAAGATGGGCGTCTCTTCAGCTCTAAAACAGTAATCCTCACAGCTCCACTTCCACAGAGTACTAGACTCTTGGACCATCCCTCAATCGCGCTTCCAAAGGCAGATTTTGAGAGACTGTCCTCGGTCAAATACACGCGATGCCTTGCCGCACTTGTTCAAATCCAGAAACCCGTAAAATTGGATCCTCCTGGAATTCTCAAAATCCAAAGAAGTAACATTGAAACCATTACGGATAATCTGATTAAAGGAATCTCGCGGTCACCCGCACTTACCATACACAGCTCAGCAGAATTTGCCGAAAAGTATTGGAATTCCGAAGACGGCATTCGATTACCTCAATTGCTAAAGAGTGCGAAACAAGAGATAGACTTTGAAGCTATTGATACATCAATGCACCGTTGGGGCTTTGCTAAGACCTTGAACCCTTTGTCAGAAAGTCACTACGCAAACACCGCGCTTGGGCTCGCAGTCGCTGGGGATGGCTTCATCGCAGGGCGTGTCGAAGCCGCCGCCCAATCGGGACTTGCGGCAGCCAAGTCTATTTCAATGATGCTTTCAAATTAAGATGAAACCGATGGAACCTGAGGTGATCATTGTCGGCGGCGGCGTCTCTGGATTAGCGTGCGCCATTACTCTAAAAGAAGCAGGGATCCCACCCCTCGTTTTGGAAGCATCAAGTCGCATTGGTGGTCGCATTGTCACCGACACGCAACAGGGATACCGAGTGGATCGCGGTTTTCAAATTCTTCTGACCGCATACCCAGAAGTGAAGCGTTTTCTCGATCTCGATTCACTGGAATTACGCTATTTCAGGAAAGGTGCCCACATTTGGAACGGGAAATTTTGGCAGAGTTTTTTTGATCCTCGATCCGCACCATTTTCTGCGATCCCATCTTTCTTGAAGCAGAGCGTATTTACCCTCAAAGACTGCTTCCTTCTTCTAAAACTGTGGCGCTCCCTTCGGGGTCACCGAGACCTGACCAGTCTTATGGGTGCCGAAAACCGGCGTACTGCGCAGGCGCTTGCTGAGATGGGGTTCAGCGAGAGTGCGATCACCGTATTTTTTGAACCATTTCTCGGTGGTGTCTTTCTCGACCCAAAACTCCTAACCTCGGAAAAGATGTTTCGTTTTGTCATGAGCATGTTCATTCAAGGACGTGCCGCCCTCCCGCGCGGCGGTATGAAACATATTTCAGAGCAGCTCGCCATAAAACTGGGCTTAGAACACATTCGCTGCGAATCTGAGGTCATAGCATGCGATCCAGAGCAGGCAACTGCAACCATTGCTAAATCTTATTCGATACGATCAAAGGCAATAGTCCTAGCAGTCGATGCTTTCAGTGCGCATCGCCTCGTCCCTAATAAAATTCCGGCGGTCTCCTTCAATCATACCCGCTCCTTAGTTTTCGGGGTACGCAGCGTTTATGTTCAAGGTTTACTAGACAACACCTTGAAACTCGTGGCAGACCCCGAATCTCCAATCCAAGTGATAGCGGTTCCGTCCAAGGTAAACCTCGGATACGCGCCCGCGGAACACGAGCAAATCGTCGTAACACTAAAAGACGGTATCAATTCCGAAGCAACTCACGCCTCAATCCTGGACGCGCTGGAGTCTGTCTTTGGAAAATCCGTACAACACTGGCATTTAATTAAGGATTACAAAATCCCTCGTGCACTCCCGAGACAGCTACCAGCCGACCTCAAGGAAATTCCTCATTACAGAAAAATCGGTGCACGCGGCTGGGCGTGTGGAGACTACCTGGAAACCCGTTCACTCAATGGTGCTTTGGCTTCTGGACGTTTACTCGCCGAAAGAATCATCAAGGAACTAGGACATTAGAGTTTTTAGGAAAGGATCTCAATCCAGACTCAGACCCGCGCGGTAATGATTGCCCGCAGTGGGCTTGGGTAACCCTCTATGGTCTTACTTTGATCTTCCGGGTCTAGGAATTTGCACAGAGAATCAAATCGCATCCAGTCCGTGGAACGCTGCTCCTCAACGGCAGTCCTGTTCACATTTACGACATCAATACTCCGAAATCTCAGGCGCTTCATCCAGGCAACAAGGGTTTTGACTGAAGGCAGGAACCAAACATTTCGCATCTGCGCGTACCGTCCTTTTGGAAACAAAACGGTATTTTCATCCCCTTCTACCACCAAGGTCTCCAAGACCATTTGTCCATCAGGCTTCAGGCTCTCGCGCACCGCTTCAAGGTGCTCAATAGGGGATTTTCGATGATATAGCACCCCCATCGAAAAGACGGTATCGAAGAATTGAGTCGCTTGCGGAAACATTTCAAAGGGTATCCCCAAGACCGCAGCTCGATCAGCGTAAGCTAGAAAATGCTGAAGCACCGCAAATTGATAAACATACACATCCACGGGTTCGAGACCGATGGCCCACCGCGCACCCGCTCCGACCATTTTCCATAAATGATAGCCACTTCCGCAACCGATATCGAGGACAGCCTTTCCAGCAAGAGGCTCTATCGATTTCTGCAGGCGATCCCATTTCCAGTCCGATCGCCATTCGCTATCAATAAAGATTTCATCAATCTGAAAGGGTCCCTTCCGCCAAGGATGAAATTTTCGCAGGCACACCTCTAGGGCGTGTTTATCATAAGACGTTGAACCCTGAGTTGAAAACCCAATGCGCCCAGAACTCAGGTCAGGAACAATGTTTTCGAGAAATGGCAAGGATTCCATCGCAGAATCCCAACTCGCGGTATCCCCATGCTGATTCCGAGCGTAGACCTCCCGGACCTGCATCTCCAGATCCGGCAACCAAGTGAGGTCATGCGCCTCCTGAAGTGATGCAAAGAACTGTTCAGGAAATCTCATTTAACCGCCAATATAGACACAAAATTGAATGCCTGAAACCAGGGAAACACTCCTTTGAAACCGACATGCTTCAGCCGGGAAACATGGGCGTCCAATGTCTCGGTAACGAGCCTATTCTCAAGGGCAGTGCGTTTTTGGCTGATCTCCAGATCCGAATAGCCGTTGAGTCGCTTGAAGTTGTGGTGCATCTCCATCTGGAATTCCTGCACAATGTGGTCGTTAAACTCAATCTTCTCTGAAAGCACGAAAATCCCGCCGGCGTTCAGAGACTCATAGACTTTCTCAAGAAGCCCTACCCGCAATTCGGGGGTGATAAATTGTAATGTGAAATTCATCACACATAGATCGTGATCATTTAAAGATATTGCGCTTACATCATCTTCAACCAGTCGCCACGCAGTGTGCATGTCTGCTCGTTTAAGCAATTCCGTCGCTTTATCGATCATGGGTCTCGATATATCCACCCCAACAATCTCCCCGCCCTTACCACGCAGACCACGATCAATGGCAATCATTCCGGCGCCCAGACTGCAGCCAAGATCGTAGCAGGTCGGCGTATCAGACTTAATCATACTTGTCACACTGGCCATCAATTGCAACGTCAAGCCATAACCGGGAACCGAGCGTTGAATCATATCCTCAAATACTTTGACGACTGATGCGTCGAATTCGAAGGGAGCTATGTGCCCCAAAGGACGATAATATATCTTGTCGCTGTCGCTCATCGTCTATTGCCGAAATGTGGGTTTAAACAAGGGAAAGGTCCCAGAGAACCACGAGGCATAAGTAGCCTGATTTAAGCAACGTAGCGGATTGATATCAACCCCTCCACGACGGGTATATTGCGCATAGACTAACAATTCCTCGGGCTGACACGAAGTTAGCAACTCATAGTAAATCGCTTCGACTATTTCTTCATGGAAGTGCTCTTCGTCGCGCATATTCATGATGTAAGCTAGCATGCTCACCTCGGTCGGAACCCGCTTGGCGACAATTTCAATAAAAATGTCACCCCAGTCGGGTTGCTGAGTGATTCTACACTGCGAACGCAAAAGAGACGAGTGCCAGCGAACCGTGAAATCACCAGGTGCCGAAATATAGTGAAGTCCCTTTGCCGCACACTGCTTCCAATCGATTGCTTCTCTTTTACTCGATTCTAAGGTCAAAAATGAACCCAAAAACTCCGGATCTTGCCAGCGCGTTACCCATCTTACCGATACCTCAGACTCCGTTTTGCGCGAAATATCATCACTAACCCGCGCACAAAATGCGGAAATAGCGGATTCTATAGAATCGCCCATCTGCTCGGAATTAAAGCTCGATAAGTAGAGCTTCACAGACTTCGATTCGACAATAGCCGGGGAGTGCGCAGGCACCGAAAATTGGATTACCCCGACAACTGGCAAACCATTGGCTAGCAAAAATGAAACCTCGTAAGCCGTCCAAATATCGACGCCCTCAAATACCCTAGCATCTGCCTGAACTCCAAGATTTACCCGATTGAATGACCGAGGAATCCTCACCAAAAGCCCGGAGTCATACGCTTCAATACGCGGACTCTGTTTCCCTAGAAAACGATCAATATCGGTTTCGAGATGCTGTTTTTCACCTTTCACACTCATTACATTCAGATATTTGTAAGTAATTGGTAAATTCCCACCCAATAAACAGGATTTGGGTAGAATTATAATGACAAAAAAATAACGTACTTTCCGTGAACCTAACTGTCGTCAGCGGTAATGAAATTTTTGCTCAATCTATGTGCGAACATTTGAGCGAGTGTTTCAGGATACAACATTCCGAGAACCGATATCGGGAGGAAAAGGTCACCATCCATGTTATAGATAAAGAAGATAGTCTAGTTGAGGAGCTTGAGAAGACTCAGTCATCGGTGGTCTTAGTTCAAGCCCTGAGTCCGGCAGACCCGGGGCTACTTCAGTGCATGAAGTGGGCTCAGAATACAAAAGGGTCAACATCGATTCCCATCATCGCAATTTGTGACGGTATTGATGACCCGACGGCAGCCGGCTTCATCAAAGCAGGAGCTAAGGAGATTATCGATACCAAGCATTCCAACTTGAGATCAACATACCGAACGCTGATTACTGCTATTACCCGGGCCTCGCTTGATACAGATCGACAGAACCGTGAGCGCGAAGTCTTAGCAATCCGCCTGGCAGAGGAACAGGCTTCCAACGAAAAGACCTACTTTGTCAGCATGGTGAGCCACGAAATCCGCTCCCCGCTCCAAAACATTATCGGATTCTCTTCACTCCTCGAGGAAACAGATCTCGACGATGAACAAAGTGAATATGCTTCGTACCTGAATAAAAATGCAATTCACCTCTCAGAACTGGTCAGTGACGTCCTGGATCACTCAAAGATTGACCGTGGGAGTATTGCCCTCAAATACGAGACCATCTCGCCAGTCGAAGCCGTTGAAGACGCGATCTCATTCGTTGAGACGCATGCCCTAAACAAGCGAATCAACATAGGAAAACAGCTCGATAGTTTCATTCCCGCCTTTGTTGAAGGGGACAAGCTTCGCATAATCCAGATACTAAAAAATTTGTTAGAAAATGCTATCAAGTTCACTCCAGAAGGGGGTTGTATCTCAGTGAATGCCTGCTGGGTGGATTCGCAGGAGACAGACAATGCGGGTACCTTCGAATGTGAAGTTGAAGACTCAGGTTCGGGAATCGCTCCCGAACGGGTCGACCGCATATTTGCCCCTTTCGTGCAAGTAGACCCCAGCAGGGATCAACAAGCCGGGGGGTCTGGACTCGGACTTGCTCTTTGCAAGCGTCTCTGCGAGATGATGAAAGGGAAGATTCAAATCAAACATACTAGCCCCAAAGGCACCTGTATTCACTTTGCGATCCCGTTCGAAAAGGTTGAAGTAACGGATCACCCGAGCGTGGTCTCAGAATCATCGAAACGAACACCATTGAACCATGAGCCTCCCCCCGATGGGGCGAACATTCTCGTAGTAGAAGACGACAAGCACTCTCGGGCCTATATCGAACGCTTCATCCGATATAGCGGACTCTCATGCGATATCGCCTTCAATGGACAGCAAGGCATTAACATGTTCTGCCCAGGTCAGCACCTATTGATTGTCACTGACGTTTTCATGCCTCATGTGAACGGGATCGATCTCTGTTATAAAATTAGAGAAATTGAAAGAGAGAGGCAGGCGGCCCACCCCTGCACCATTTTCGCAATCTCTGCAGGGGGGAGTGAGGATACCCGCAATCAAATGTTGGAGGCTGGAGCAGATCACTATCTGAGAAAGCCGATTCGAATAGATCAACTCAGGCAAATGATTCGCGATGCACTGCCACAAAAAACGGCCCCTCGCTGAGCAGAGGAGCCGTTTTGAAGAGCAAATGTGTGGTGATGGGCGGCGCCTAGATGCTAAGGTTCTCGGAAGGTGAGAATTCTTTGCCAAGGAGTCCGGCTAAGGTCGTCAAAAACGCATCCATTTCGGATTTTTTCCCCATGCTGACCCGTGCCCATTTGCTGTAGGTGCCGGGCTCGACTCCCGATTCGCGGGAACCCGAAATGAGGATCCCTGAGTCGGCGAGCGCCTCGCGCAGCTTATCCACATCCATCCCGGATTTGAAATAGATGAAGGCTCCCTGCGAAGGCACATATTCAATGCCCATCTGATCAAAAGCTTCGGACGTATATTTGCGAACCGCTTGGTAACGCTTTGCATTTTTCGCCATGTGCTCCGTATCTTTAATGGCTTCGACAGCGGCAATCGCCGTTAGGTAGGTGGGAGGTCCCATGTAGTAATGGCGGATTTTCTCAATCACTGCAGGATCCCCTACGCCATAGCCAACCCGGAATCCCGCCATACCATAGCTCTTCGAAAACGTTCGAGCCAAGAGCATGTTTTTGCGGATTTTTACCATGGGTGACATCGTATTGATCGCAAAGCTGCCTTCAGAAAGTTCGAGGTAAGCCTCATCAACGAACACCAAGATATCAGAAGGAACCGACATTATGAATTTCTTTAGCTCATTGGGATCTGCCAAAGAACCCGTTGGGTTATTCGGATTACAGATGTAAACGATCACCGTATCATCATCGATTGCCGCTTTCAACGCATCGAAATCGTAACCCATTTCCTCAGAAAGAGGCGCATATTTAATCTCTCCGCCCGAGGCTTCAAACTTCCGAGTGAGCTGTGTATAACCCATCGCAGTGGTCACCACGTTTTTGCCCGGTTCCGCATAAGCTAAAGCCGTCATCATGAGAACCGGTCCGGAACCAGCGGTTGTTATAACGTGTTCGGGGGTCACGTTTTCTTTTTTGGCGAGAGCAGCCACCAATTCGGAGACGTTGTTACGGTTGTAGTAACCCCCATTTTTGATGTATTTCATCATCGCCTCTTTGGCCTTGGGCGTGAATCCATACGCATTTTCGTTACTGCTTAAACGAATCGGAGAGTCTTCCAATGTCGGCTGAGCGGAGAGGAATGATGGCGCCGCGAGGGCACCGAGCAAGCAAAGCACCGCGAGAGGCGATACTGAACGGTTTTGGGACTGTGTATGTGGCATCTTTACAAGGTTTGAGTTCCTTCGAAGTCGCATCGTACGACCCGAGATATCAGTGATAGCATGGCTCGTGCCCGAGCCACCCGCAGAGCAGTAGTCTTCACATTTCCGGCTCAATAGTACAGATCTGGGAAGACAATTGATAAAAAGGTTCAAGCACCTCCCGCGATATCCGACTAACACACAATCGTGCAACCCGTGTATTAAAGACTCGTTATGCCTCAGCTTTCAGAAAATCTATCCGAAATTGGTAATTTATTAAATCAGATAGCGAGTGAATCTCTACTCGCCGAGGACGGAGCCGACGCAGGACTCATCCCTACTTTTTCTCTTTTATCTGGACTCGCTGATCTTGAAGGTGCGGAGCCATTCTCCGACGCCGCCCGGCTGGTAGGCAAAGCTCTTGATGTTCGCCTAGACATCGATCCGACCTGGAGTCCCGTCGAAGTTGGGTTGATTCAATCCTTCGTTTCATGGGCTCAAGATGCCCTTTCTGAAGCCTCAAATGGCGAAACACCCACGCCCTTCGAATGCGATGTTGTCATCGAAAACACTTCAAATTCACCGGCAAGTGAAGAGATCAGTGACGCACGCGTAGATCTCGAAAAGGAGGTTGATATCCTTCTCGAACTCGATCCTGAGGAAGACCTTGAATTGCTCCAAGAATTTCACACAGAGGCAAACGACCATGTAGAGCAAATTGAAGTCGCCCTTCTGACGATCGAAAAAGACCCGGACGACGATGAAAGTCTGAATTCTCTCTTTCGCTCATTTCATACAATCAAGGGAGTTGCCGGATTCCTCAGACTCGTCCCCTTACAGAAGCTCGCACACAATCTGGAGTCTGTTCTAGACCGCGCTCGGAACAAAGAGATTGTCATAGACTCGCGCCTCGTCAGTGGAATCCTCGAAGGAAAAGATGCGATCGAAATCATGAATAACCAGATCGCGGACTGTCTTTCTGATGGCAACCTCCCCTCGGAGATCGTCAAGGTATCCCACATAATCTGGGAAGTAAACAAAGCTGCTAATGCTCAGGTAAACGGCGGAGAAACTCCGACAGACCCAGAGGAATCCGGGCATCTTATCTCAGAGCAGACCAAAGACTCGGCGCCCCTTCCAACCACTTTAGAACTTGCTGAGTCATTGTTTTCACACAACGCGGACCAAGCGGAAGATCCTCCCAACGCCTCGATTTCTGCCGAGAACCCGGCGCCTACCCGTTCACAATTGGGAAACGGAGCGGCTGAGGAGCCGGAAACACCTACAAAATCGAAGACTAAACGGGCAACAAAACCCGCACGACGCGCCCCTAACAAAGACGAATCCTTTATCCGCGTAAACACTGGGAAACTCGACAACCTCATGGATATGGTCGGGGAACTCGTAATTGTACAGAGCCAGATTCAGGAAAGCTCAAATACCGAAAAAATAGACACCGTTGCCCTTCAGCGCGGGGTTTCGCAACTCTCCCGAATCACCAAAGAGCTTCAACACTCTTCCATGGCGCTTCGCATGCTTCCGATCAAACCGACTTTCCAAAAGGCTGGTCGCATGGTTCGAGACATATCCAAAGACCTCGGCAAGACGATCAATCTAGAAACCGATGGTGAGGACACTGAACTCGATCGGAACGTCATTGAATTGATCGGTGATCCACTCGTCCACATGATCCGAAACGCCATCGATCACGGGATCGAAGCCACCGCAGAGGAGCGTATCCAAGCAGGTAAACCGGCCGCGGGAACCATTGTCCTAAAGGCCTATCACCGAGGTGGAAACATTGTAATCGAGATGACTGATGATGGACGAGGAATTGATGCCGAAAAGATTTTTGCAAAGGGCGTCGAGCGCGGCATTGTCGGCCCAGAGGAAAAGCTCTCGGATTCCGACAAGCGTTTGTTGATATTTGCTCCAGGATTCTCAACCGCAGAAACGGTCACTGACCTCTCCGGTCGCGGAGTCGGAATGGATGTAGTCCGGCGAAACATCGAAAATCTACGCGGGACTGTCGAAGTCGACTCTGTCGTCGGCAGTGGAACCACCTTCCGTATAAAGTTACCGCTTACCATGGCTATTATCGACGGATTAGTCGTCCGCGTCGGCGACGAACGATTCATCCTGCCAACACCGAGTGTGAAGGTTGCGCTGAAACCCGAGGCCGATCAACTCTCGAAGATCCAAGGCAATATGGAGGTGCTCGACCTTCGGGGTAGCACTGTCCCCATAATCCGGCTACATGAGGTGTTCGAAATTGGAGATGCTCAAGAAAATATCGAGCAGGGTATTTTGGTAATTATTGAAACGACCTCCCGACCCATTGCTTTGCTTGTCGACGAAATGATTTCCAAGCAAGAGGTTGTGATAAAAAACCTCGGAAATCTACTCGGCCGTATCCCAGGTGTTGCCGGAGGCGCAATCCTCGGCGACGGAACCATCGCCCTGATCCTGGACGCCGCAAGCCTTTTCCAGAACAAATCGACCACCAATAGTCACGCCGCTGCTTAGCCGCGATTTTTACGGAATCGGCTAGCTTCATGAAGATAGGTCCGGGCGACGTGCCCCACCACATTAATCACAGGCCGGTGGTCGGTCATGATCTGGGTGTTGACCTTCCGATAAATGGGGCTCCGCTCAGCGATCAGCTTTCGAATGCGCCCAACCGGATCTTCCACCTGCAACAAGGGTCGATTTGGGTTCGACGATACCCGCTGGACGATCGTCTCTTCTGAGGCGACCAGACACACGACCACTCCGCGTTCTTGCAGGGTCTCAAGCATACCGGCCTGCACGACAAGACCTCCTCCACAGGCCACGACCATACCCGAGTCAGGATGTCCACTCTCGACAAAAGCGCGTTCAAGCTCCCGGAAATAGGATTCTCCATGCTTTTCAAAAATCTCTGGCACCGACATTTGGCATCCCTTTTCGATGGCATGATCCGAATCAACAAATTGCATCCTCAAATCTTCTGCGACCCGGCGACCTATCGTCGATTTACCGGTTCCCATGAATCCGACAAGATAGAGATTCACATCGCCCTGTATGTTTTTTGGCATCCTGCCGAACCTGCAAGACATCGATCCCGACTCAAACAAAATTGGATTAGGCCAAGCGCTGGTTTGCAATTTCGTCGAAAATCTGCAGACAAGACGCCATGCAAGCTACAACACAGGGTCGCGTTTTCAAAAACTCTATGGAGCTTGATCGCCGGGAAATTGAAGATTCCCTGGAGAAAAACCTCATCGCACTGCGCCGAAAGCTCGAGAAATATCCAGCTTTAGAACCCTATCTGGACTCACTGTTTCAAGTCGTCACAAGTCCCGGAAAACGCATACGTCCGCTGCTTTTCACGGGGAGTTATCGGGCCTTCTCCGAGGACACTGGCCCCCTTCCTGACCACATCAGGCAAATCGCGGTGGCCCTGGAGATTTTTCACGCTTTTCTCCTAATACACGACGATGTGATCGATCAGTCTTCTTCGCGTCGCGGGGAGCCTACCTTGCATAAGCGTATTGAGCGATTCTCCGACATCCGCAGTCGCAATGCAGAGTGTTCGGCGATAGTTCTTGGAGATATTCTTCAAGGCTACGTTTTCGAACTGCTCGTCGACGAATTCATCGAATCTTCCATCCAACGTGAACTCATCCGCTACTTCGCCCGGATGATTCAACTGACTGGAGCCGGAGAAGCTCTCGAGATTCATCTCTGGGATCGCCCGATTCCTGAGGTCCCAGAAAGTTGGATCAAATCGGTCTATGAGCTGAAGACTGCCATTTACACCTTCGAGTGTCCCCTCGTTCTCGGCGCAATGATGGCGGCAGCAGATCCTTCGGTAATCCAAACGATCCAAAAGGCCTCGCTATCGATGGGGATCGCCTTCCAGATAGAGAATGATCTCCACGAGATCAGTCTAGACTTAGAGTCCTTCAAAGAAGTCGCCTACGATCTCAAATGCGGCGTGAAAACCCTCTACCTCAAACGGCTTTACACGTCTGTTTCGCCGGCTGATCAAGAGTTTTTGACAGCCGTACTCAACGGCCAGCTATGCGCTCTTGAGCACCAGGAGAAGCTATACCACCTCCTACGATCAGAAAAGATTCGATCTGTTTTAAAATCTGAAATCGATGACCTTTTCCAGAGAGCCGCTCAGACATTCGATTCATATGTGGGTAGCGCAAAAGCACATGCTGCTCTCAAAGATCTCCTGGAATTCATCGTGAGCAATCGCAAGCACTCAGAATCCGCGCTCAGGTCCCAGACGCCAACCGCCGAAGTGTAATTTTTCAATTTAATCGACCTCTGACTCGGCTAAAGCTTGATCGATTCCTAAAAATAGAAAGCTTTTAGAAAATGGATTCACAGCAATCGGTCGTAGAAATCAAGGGAGTGATGCCCACCGCCAGCGGGTGTGCCATTTTCCTGGGCAACGAATCCAAGACCTTCGTGATATACGTCGATCAAGGCATCGGAAGCACCATTTCGATGACCTTAAATGCGGTTAAAAAAGAGCGCCCATTCACACACGATCTCATCGGACATATCTTTGATGGTTTTCAGGTAGAGGTTGAGCGAGTCCTGATCAGCGATTTTGAGGAAGGGACCTACTATGCACGTCTCATATTGAAAATGTCTAATGAGCTTGGGACCAAATTGGTCGAAATTGACGCTCGCCCGAGTGACTGCATCGTCCTCGCGCTCCAACGCAAACGATCTATCTACGTTTCGAGTAAAGTCCTAGATGTCGTCGATGATATGAGCGAAATTTTGGATAAAATCCTCAAACAGCAGCAAGATCAGATGCCAGGAGACTGAGCCCGCTTGCCAAAACAACCGAATACAGCAATTCGCGAACTTGAATAAGCTACCATCCACGATTGAGGGCACCGGGCCCGTCACCGCCCTGGCCCCGATGCAAGATGTGACCACCCTTCCCTTCATGAAATTGATTGGGGAAACGGGCCCACCCGACTGGTTTTTCACCGAATATTTCAGAGTCACCGAACACTCTAAACCTGAAAAACACATTGTCGCATCGATTACTGACCACGGTACTGGGCGCCCGGTATTCGCGCAATTGATTGGTGAAGCCGAGCAGCCCCTTCGGCGCACGGTGCAGGAGATTCGCAGTCTCCCAATCGCGGGAATCGACCTCAACCTCGGCTGCCCCGCTCCAAAAGTGTACAAGAAAAATGTCGGCGGTGGCCTGCTCCGTGATATCGATGAAGTACGTAGGGTGATCGGATGCTTAAGAAGCGCCATACCCGGAGCCTTTACGGTAAAGATGAGAATCGGGTTTGCCGACTGGGATGTCTTCGAGGCCTTACTGAATGTCATCAACGAGTTCGAAGTAGACTTACTTTCGTTGCACGGACGTACCGTCCATGAGGGCTATCGCAGTCCCGTCCATTACGACTTGATTCGCCAAGCGGCACAGACCGTAAACTGTCCACTACTCGCCAATGGAGAAATTTCATCGGTGAGCAAAGCAGTGCAAATCCAAAAAAAAGTAGACTGTGCGGGATTGATGGTGGGAAGAGCCGCTATCCGAAACCCTTGGATTTTTCGACAAATCCGCGATTACTACGCAGGTAGAGAAGTATTTCAGCCAACCCTCGGCGATGTCCGGGATTACGTGGATAAGATCCGAACCGCTACCTTTAAGAACAATCACCCAGATCGGCTTTGGAATGGTCGGATGAAAAAATTTATCAATTTCATCGGGACAAGCATCGAGCCAAATGGCCACTTTCTTTACGAAATGCGACGCTCCCGAACCACGCTAGACCTATTAAAAGTCTGCGACAAATACATGGTATCCAGAGGACGCTCCACACTGCCCTACCCAGAAGAACCCTACCCTGGCCTCGTCGCACGACCAAACTGCGAATCCTCCGAAGCACTGACTTGCACCGCACAGCTTAGCCCTTAAGTTCCAATACCCTTCATGGGATGCCTGGGCAAATCCTCCAACTGAATCCATAACTTGCCTAAGTTTCTTCCCCTTCGAACGACTTATGCAAACACCCCGGCTCCTTCTGCTCGGAAAAAGACCTACTTGACGCGATGAAATCCAAGTCCTGTGCCCTCACACTGCTTTCCTTAACACTCAGCGTTGTCACACTCGCACGCTCCGACGATCAACAAATCTACGAGTCGCTCGAGACGCTTGAAAAGTTGCGCTGGGACGCAGCTCTCGACCAGCGAGAAAAAGGGGTATCTGACATAAAATCGGGAAAATGGTACCTGCAGCGAACCGATTCTTCTGACACCCAAAAGGACACTGTGGCACGAGCCCACGCGGCCGGAAAAAATCTTATTCAACGCGGTGAGACAGCGATTGCAGAAGCTGAAAACACCTTGCAAAGCCTCAGAAACACGGTTGCAGAAAGGAAAAAGGGGGCGACAGCCCTCACAAATCAGCAAGCCAAAAGATACGACACTGCGTTCGAGTTGTATGCCTCCGTCGAAGAGGCTAAGAGTGACTTAGCTCAGCGTATCCTCAGTGCTTCTTACGGACTCGGCTACAACCAAATCATATTTGACGCAGTCTACGCCACCGAGGAATCCCAAGCAGTCATAAATTCCGAATGGACCCAGGGCTTGAGAAAAGAGATGGAACGCATTGATGGGACTCGTTTCAGCGTGAAACCCGAGGGCGCAGTTGCCCTGCAAGACAACCGCATTCTATTTGATGAGCAACCGCTTGGAAGCCAGCACATTCTGGTCTATGGATTCGCATCCAGCTATTCCGAAAATCCAAAGTCTCCAGAACTCCTTTCGATCCATCTCGTCGACCCCAGCTCATGGCATCTCAAAGATATCCTCAATATCAGCGGATTCAACGGCTCTTTCGACCCGACTAAAGACCTGGTTCTCATAGAGGACTCCAGTCGATTCTTTGAGCGCATTTCAGCGCTTCCCGAAAATTATAGTTTCCGTCTCAACTACGCATGGGAAAATCTGACTTCTGTGAACAACGGTGCCTGGCTCCCTGCATCATTGAAAGAAATTGCCCTTCGCCACAAGTTAGTGGACATCGTAGACACCGATTCTTTGAGATTCCTCTATGGCGATGCAGACGATAAAACAACAGATTTCACCTCCCGGGGAAATGCTACCTTCACCCTGAATGCCGCGAATACAGGGGGAAACTATCTCTCTCTGTTTGGAAAATCAGACAGCTCGGCGCGCGAAATTCTCGTGGGTAAAATCGGGAGCGTTTCCAGCCTATGACATTCGGGAATACTTCAGTGTAATCGTGGAGAGTATCGGCACTTAATAATCCAGTATCAGTCCGGCCAGAGTGGATACACCCACTGTCAAAGCTTCTAGAGTAATTTCGCAAGGTGGCCTGCCAGATTCAACTGGCGATTTTTTGTCCTGAATACGTAAAAGTCTTGTGCGATTCATCGAATTTCGGTGTATACCACTGTGCGAAACCCTCCACCCAATCGCAGCCCCCTTATGTACCTAGGAAAAGTGAAACCTACGGTAAAAGAGTCCCCTCCTTTCCGTACTTATAACAGCCCCTTGTTGACCCTTAGCTTCCATGCTTCATATAGCATCATAATTATATCAGTGGTGCTGGCATTCATTGCATTCGCAGCTTCTTGGCCGGTAGCTGTAATCATGGCCGCTATAATCTTCTCTCTAATTTCATTCCGATTCTTGATTCACCATTTTAAGCGATTTACTCGCATAGAATTGTATGACCACAGCGTTGTGCTCTCGGGAATCCTCAACCAGATTGAGATTTCCTATAAAGACATCGAGAGGCTGCATCCGCAAAGAGAAGATCAGCGCCTAAGAATCGAGACTAAAAATGGTGAATCGGTTCAGATAAAATACCTGAAATTCGAGATGAATCGCCTTGTGTATCACCTTGAGAAGGCCGTCTATGGGCAAACGATCTGAGAGTTGGCGAACAAGAAACCGTCTCAAGAGCATGATACAGTAGAGGAAAGCCGTTGTTTTGGGAATGAATTATTATATTTAAACTTCCTTCCCGTCGATTATCGGAGCGTTGACAGCCCCATCATCCTAAAGTGCTAGCGAAGTGTGCTCAGATTGGTCTCAATATGTTAGGCAAATAATCTGCTGATAACCCTCGCGCTTCAAGCGAAGGGAGCTAAGGGCCCCTCCACTTAATTACCTCTATTTTTACGCGCAAATTGGGCGTATTACAATTTGCCAAACCCAAGTTTTACCCCTGAGCAAACAAATGAATCAAGCCCCAGATCGTGAAAATGCGATCCGCGTTTATACACGGAAAATGATGACCAAAAAGGTGTGCGTCCTCATTCTATCCTTACTGATTTCGGCGCTCTCTTTCGGTGCCTGCCTCACTTTTCAAGTGCCATCAGAGTGGATAATCATGAATGGCCTGATTTCGATTTTATTAGCAATTCTTTTAGTCAACAGGCTAAAAGGTGTGCGAAAGATAGAGTTTTATTCAGACGGCTTCATGCTCATCGATCATCGACGCAAAGTCTTTATGATGTTTAAGGAAGTCGAGCGACTTCATTACTCACCGCCAAAACGTCGCCTTGTGATCGAGACGAAACGGGGTGACTTTCACCGCATAGACCGTATGAAAGGGCATATTCGCCAAGTCCTTGGAAGGCTTGAAGATGCGGTCTATGGGAAAACCCATACCGATCCCGATCTCGAGAAAAATTGAGCCGTCTGCGGGACTTATTGCTCAAGCGAGTCGCATTTGGAGCGACTTATAACGCGATGAAACGGGTCGTTGTCATTGAAGATCAAACCATTCTACGAGAGCTTATCGCTGAAATGCTCGACAGTTTGCCCATGCTTGAGCTGTCCGGCTCCACTGGAGATGGCCATGAAGGTATCAAGCTATGCAACCGAGAAGTTCCCGACCTGGTGATCCTCGATATCATGCTTCCAGAACTCAACGGTGTTGAGGTAATCCACCATCTCAAGCGGGATTTACCGGACACCCATATACTCGTCTTTTCGGGTCTCACCGACCGCAATACCGTAAATCGAATCCTAAAAGCGGGAGTTTCTGGATTTATAGAGAAAAACGCCAGCCTCACCGAACTCCGCAAAGCTATCGAACAAGTTGCAGGAGGGCGCACCTTCTTTGGTCCAAAAATCATGGAAGCGATGCAGGAGATTATGATGAATGGCGGCATAGATGACTCTGTCGAATCTCTAACACCTAGGGAACGCGAAATTGTCCAGTTGATCGCGGAAAGCTACAGCAACAAAGAAATCGCACAGAAACTCTTTATCAGTGTCCGGACAGCAGATACCCATCGCACCAATATTATGCGTAAGCTGGGAATCCATGACGTAGCCGGGCTTACTCGATACGCGATCAAACACAACTTAGTGTCTGCCTCAGAGAGTACTGGCTAAGCCGGGATCAGCCTTTGACCAAGTAGCGATTTACGATCGAGATTCCGCTTAGCATCGCACCAACAATCCCTAAAAAACCCTGATCGGTGCCGCAGAGGTAAAGGTTCGAAAGATGAGTAGTGCCGTCTTTCACCTTGTTGGTGGAACCATAGATCGCGCCACCCAGATGCCCGGTAAACCGCTCTACCGTGAGCGGTGTAAACATATCCGTATCGATGATACGATCCTCAAAATTAACCGGTGGTGGTTCCGATAAAAAAGTCCCCGCAGCCTTTTGCAGCTCTGCATACCAGAACGCCTTAGCCGCATCATAATCATCCCGACTGAGCGCTCTCCATCGCTCATAATTGGCAAGCGCGGTTACGCGCAACCAGCCCTCTGATAACTCTCGACCATCTCCATATTGGTAATTGTTCGGAAAACAAATCACCCCACTGCGCGGATCGACCAGGCTATTTTCCGGCGACCGGTACTCAAATCGCTCGCTATCGTTGAAAAAAATAATCGTATCTTCCCAACCCAACAACCTGGGCTGCTCGTCGAACACGGTGATTGTTTCAGTGAAAGATAAGCGTCCAATACGCCCATCCGATTGGGCCGTTTCGCAATCCGAACACAGACGCTCCGTCTCCACCAAGCCCGCCGTCGAGATCACGTTTCCTGCAGTGATGATCTCCCCATTCTCAAGAATCAGTGCCTCAGCCTTCCCAGCCTCGGCTCGAATCTGCCGCACCCCCAAACGCATCCGCCGTTGCCCTCCAAGCTCCGCATACTTTTTCGTCAAAGTTCGAATCACTTGACGGACTCCCTGAAACGGACGCGCAAAGCCCTCAAGAAACAACGAACGAAACATAATTACAAATTGCGCTAGATCGATATCGTTTTCCCGAGAACTTCCGTAGTAGAAAATCGGGCTATAAAGCATATGCCGCAATTTTGCATCGGTCAGGTATTCCGATACAACTGCCTCTGCAGATTGCTCGGCCGCGTCGAGGTTGGTAGCATCGAAACGCTCGACAAAATCAAGCAGCCTTACAAAGCCATCTATTTGATCTGGAAATTTATCTGCGACCTCCGACCGCAAAAGCTCGATTTCATTGCTAAACCGGAGATCAACCCCTGGAAACGCAATCCGGGAACCCTTCTGTTCCGAAAGATCGAATGCTTCTCTCTTGATCCGGAGCTGCCGAAAAATTTTGCCTAGAGGCGTATTTTTTACGCCCTTTGGGACATAATTTGTCATCGCATGCAAACCAACGTCATACCGACGCTTGCGCAGCGAGTAGAAAGAATTCAATCCACCGGGAGCCTCATGCTTCTCAAGGATGAGCACCCGCTTCTCGGCAAGCGCCAAGCGAATACCGGCAGCGAGCCCGGCCATCCCTGCACCAATGATGACGGCATCGAAATACTGACCGTCGAGTGGTAGAGCTTCGCTCAATGGTATTAAGAGACCGCTTTCGCTTCGAACTTCGGAAGCAGATAATCCGCACAACTCTGCAGGCTGGCCAATTCTGGATAATCAGCTTCGGGCACCTCAATTCCGTGCTGCTTGCGCAACTCCATCACAATGTCTAGGAAATCCATCGAGTCCAAATCGAGCTGGTCGCGCAAGCGAATTTCATCCTCGATACCTCCCAGGTCTTCATCGGGTGCGATTTCTTCGATAATATCTTTAACGATCTGTTTGACGTCGTCTTTGGTCATAAATGGATAAGAGCAGAGGTGTGTTGTATTCGATAAGGAGCCCAGCCCTATGCTTCGAATTTCTTTACGATAAGAGAAGAATTGATGCCGAGCATTCCGAAGGAGCTGTTTAAGATCGTGTTGACGGACCCGACGTCCTTGACGGAGTTTATGACGAGGTTGGGCAAATCACAAGCTGGGTCAAGATTATCCACGTTGATCGTGGGGTGGACCAACCCGTCATCAAAAGATGGAAGATTTCCAGCCAATTCAAGTGCTCCGGCGGCTCCCATGGCATGGCCAATAAAGCTCTTGGTGTTGTTCACATAAGTCTCAGGAGAGCCCTCAAACACCTCGCGCACCGCTCCACATTCTTGAATATCGCCCTGCGGAGTTGAAGTCGCATGAGTACTCACCAAGTCGATATCTGTTGGCTTCATACCGGCCCGCTTCAGAGCAGCCTGCATGCATTGCGCCTGGCGCTCAGGATTCGGTAAGACGTAATCACTGGCATCGGAATTGATGCAATACCCAACAATCTCACCAATGATATTTGCCCCACGCGCCTGCGCATCTTCCAACCGCTCCAACACGTAAACCGCCCCACCTTCGGCGACTACAATCCCATCGCGATCTACATCAAACGGCCGCGAAGCTTTGGTCGGATCTTCATGGGCAGCCAGGGCCCCTTGGCTCTTGAATGCTGCAAAAATACCAAAAGTCTGAGGACTTTCCGAAACGCCTCCCGCTAACGCTACGTCAACTTCTCCAAGTTGAAGCATTTGCAGGCCTTGAATCACGCCTGCGTTGCCAGCCGCGCAGGCGGCTCCGATCGCGTAGTGAGGACCCGTGATCCCCATATTGATAGTTGCTTCCCCAGCAGGATTGTTTGCAACCGTTCGCGGGTTATGGTGGTGAGTCCAATACTTCGTATCGTAATCGAATTGAGATATGTTGAAGACCTCGTTCTCCGTTTCGACATTACCATGCTCGGTTGTGCCAATATAAACGCCGATACGGCTCTTGTCCAAAGAATCAAAATCTAAGCCACTATTGGCGACCGCCTCATGGCAACAGTAAATCGAGATGCTTCCAGCACGCGTCCCGATCCGAATCTCCTTGCGCGTCTGATGTTTGCGTGCATCGAAGTCGCAC
>JBCCBL010000003.1:0-25992 GCA_039034055.1 Verrucomicrobiota bacterium
AATGGTGACGGCCGTTTTCGGGTGTTCGAGTGCCTCACCTCCGACCAGTAAACCAGCTTCGGTAAGCGCCTGTGCGTAAGCCAGATACGGCGCCATGTATGCCTCAATTTTTTCCGGTTTGTAGCGATTAGCTAGCTCTTCTTCAGTTTCGTTTATGATAATTGCATATTTCATGGATGTCTTATGTTACTTGTTCTCTGTGCCCTCTTTGGGGAGGATTCACTCCGATGACGTTTTTGAAATGAGCATTTCGACAAAATCGAAATTTTTTTCTAAATAATCCAGAAAGCGAAGAACGTCTCTACTCAAGGGTCTTCTACAGATCTTCCCCCGAAGACTGCCAAGATGGTTATTAATTTTCTGGGAGCGTTTTTTCGCAAGGCGCTCAAGAGCTTAGGAATCCCTTGGATTGAAGAGTTTTTCTTATTTCTCCTCAAACAAACCTGGGCATCCATCTTTGGAGGATGGCTACTGTCCCGGATTTTAGTGACCCATTTTTGGTATCCGTTCGAAGCGTTGCATCGTTTCAATCACCGCGATGGAAACCATCGAGGCAAAAATCGAAGCTCGAACACCTTAGGCCAAAAGACTCTTCTCGGAAGCTTCCTTCTGTTTCGCGATTCGATACCCGATGATGTAAAGCATCGCGGCAGGAACTCCGTAGTCACCCCAGCGTTCGATCCATTCAAAGATGTTAACAATCCCCATACCTTTCACCGTGTCGGCCGGCACATATAGGAACTCGGTGAAGAGTTTCCACAACAGGCAAACCCAGACAATCGGACGGGTAGGTCTCGCAAATACGAGGATTCCAAGCGCCAGTTCTCCCCAACCGACGGCTTTGATAAAGGCGACGTTCGCCGGGACTCCTATCGATTGCCAGTGATCGATGAGCATCTGCTTCTCGACCGCGAATCCGAATCCGGCATGCCCAATCAAAAGCAAAGCTAGGGTGCACCGGCACAGGAAAAAAATCCAATCAACCGTGGTCTCTTTCATCTTGGGCTCCACATAAACCCCAAACCAATCTTTCCAGCGCAGCGCAAAAACACCGGCCATGATGAGAAGCATGAACGGAGGCCCCCAATTCCCCGCACGCTCCCAGAATTCCCAGGTTTGCATTTTCGGGACATTCATCGATCCTGTGGCTAACCGGACCGCCCATTCCCCATTTTCCTGAAATTTTTCCAGATTGCCCGCCAAAGGACGGAGCGCGGCAGTCCAAAGGGCCCAAAAAAACATCCATAGGATTATGATGCGGCGAGGCTTCCAGAGAACTAAAACCGCCATCGCGATATCAAATGCACCAATGATCGGTTGAAGCATCCATGCAATATCCATCGAAATGCCCTGGGACGCGAAGAAGGGCAGCCAGCCTGATTTGGTAATCAATCCCCATGCACCATGACCGATGAAACAAAGCGCAACCGTGATCCGGAGTGTCCAGTGAATTTGCGTTTGCAGGGTTTCGATTTGTCCATCGTGTGGAGCAAAAATACCTTTTGTAGAATAGTCCTTGAGTGTCATTGAGAGAGAGTTGCTAATGCCAATTGGGAGGAGCCGGAAACCTAGGCCTATCCCCCCAATAATCAAATAGTTGCAATTCTATGCATGCCTCATCTCGAAAAACCAAGCCGATTTTCGTGCTTAGCCTCTCCCTGGTATCGGCTAGCCTAAGTCTATCTCCCAAAATTCTCCAAGCCGATGGGTCGAGCATCCAAGACACCCTCAAAAGTCTCCCGACCCTTTACCAGAATTCCGAAGGGTATCCAATTCAGCGCTTCAAACTCTACTTCGCATATATGCATCAATGGGGATATGTCTCAGGAGACGATCGAAACGGAGAGGACTTTGACGATGGTTCTGAAGAGGTTCGCAGGCTCTGGGCGGGTATTGAGGGAGATTTGCTGAATTACTTCGGTTTCAAAGCAGTGAGCCAACTCTCAAACGACCGACACAATTTTCCTGGCGGCGAACGGCAATTCGGACACGAAACCTTCCGCAGCGCGAATCTCACCTTCCGCGCTCATCAAGCCTTCGATACCGGCTCTTTTGATTCATTGACTTTGGGATACGGTCGGCGTTCCGGGCGCATGGCGGACGAATGGCAACGCTCCGCTACCCACATCAACACCCTCGAACGCTCTGCCTTTTCGAACAAGCTCTGGCTCTCTGATGAGGAAAATGGCAACCCGCTTGCCGCCTGGATCAAGGGTGATAATGGCAGACACACTTTCGACTTTGCTCTATTTTCTGGCACTTATGACGATTGGATTGGTGGCTGGAATGACAGCCTCACTTACTACCTGTCTTGGGAAGGAGACTTTCAAGATCTTACCAATTTGGATACCACTGATATCTGGTTTTCATACTATTTCCAAGACGCTGACTTGGGCGACGAACGCCTCGCAAAAGGAAACGAGTGGGCCGGATCTTTGGTAAGCCGGTGGGGAAACAATGATTGGGATTTTCACTCGACCTTGGCTTTCGGAAAAAATGGCAGACAGACAGACTCAGACCGGGAAGGGCATTTCTGGGGGCTCGTCCTTCAACCGATGTATTGGCTGCATACCGACAAACAAAGAATCGTCGCTCGATACCAATTTCAAGCGTCCGAGCAGCCGGAGGGAATTCGCCTAAACAGTCGCTATGCCCGCCTCGGAGCGGCTCAAGACGTTACGATCGACATTAACTCGGGTCGCGGAGATTCTCACCACAGCCTGTATCTCGGCTACAACTACCACATTTTTGGAGACCATTTAAAAATCATCTTCGGGTTCGAGTGGGAGTCCTTAAAATCCAATGGCGAAACCCTCTTTAAAGGCTGGTCGCTTGGTTCAAGTCTGAGGATATTTTTATGAATCTGAAAGGCTGCTGAGCGTCACAAGCCGTCATTTTCTTCAATCGCTTTCACTGCATCAATGCGCACCGTGATATCTTGAGCGACAAATCCTTTCTGCTTTGCCAGAAATTGTAACCTCAAGCGCAAGCAGTCGTCATCTAAAGAGACTGATTCACCGGTCTCTTGGCAGCGAATAAATATGCTGCGACGCGAATCCGTATTGCGCTCATAGAGCTGTTTGTCGGAGTTTGACTCGACTTTGCGAACGATCCCCGCCTTGAGCAGAATCGGCAAAGTTCGGTAAACGGTGGTCAACGAGATCATCGCATCTTCCCTACGCGCAAGCTCCAGTAGATCTTCAGCATCGTAAGGAGTCTCAAACTGGAGCGAGCACCTCAAAATAACTTTGCGCGGTTCGGTGAGTCTCAGCCCTTCCCGCTTGATGAATTCGAAGCATTCCGCTTCGAGGCGGAGCTGAGTTTCCGTAATTTGTGCTGTGGTTGCTTCAGGCTGCACGACGTTCTTTGTACTTTAGGCGGAGCGAAACGGTCTCATCATCGACCGAATCATCAGCCCTGACCATCTCAATCGTACGGCTACAAAAGCTTTCGAAATTTTCCGCCTCTAAACTTACTGGGTAGGTTGCCTTTGGAGTTTCAGCATTTTCGACACTTACCTCCATGTTCTCCTCAATCCAATGCTTCAATGGGGCCAATGCACGCTCCTTCGATGAATCTGCAGCCTCAAGCAGGGCGTAAAAACATTTTAGGCAAGAACCTGCCTTTTGATTTGGCGCTTGGCTCAACTCATAAAGCTCCAACAACCAATCAGCCTGCTTGGAGAAAGGCTTACATAAAGGTTTCAGGATAGAGTCTGGAAGGAGTGCCTCGTTCATGAAGTCGCTTGGTATCGTAAATAAGACACAGTCTCATTTCTCAATCAAACAAAAAAGACACCCGCTAGGGTGCCTTTTTCGACGATGTGTCGATGACGCAGAAAACGGGGATTCCTCCCCGAAATTTTACTTACTGGAAAACTCGCCGCACCAGTCTGTCCCCTTAGTCGTGGGGAAGAGAGATTCGACCTTAGTTTCCGAATCAATCGTCAACACAATAGTCTGTGGAGCTTTCGCGCGGCATTCGCCCTCCGCTCCGGTTTCATTCCAGTAGGCACATACGGAACATGTCTTTGATTCTGTTGCTACTTCAGTCATAATATTTAGTGGTTAATTTCGATGATCTAAACATCGCTCAATGATCCCCTTTCGTAAAGCCCAACTCGCTGTTTTATGTAACTTGTAAATGAAAACCAATCGCAACTACTCCTATTGCTATTGAGACTGTATATCAGCAACTTTTTTAAACACTTAGTCTTTCTTTTTCAGCCACTTACGATTTTTATAATTAGAGAAAAAGAAACCCAATCTCAATTAGAATTATAAGATATTTCGTATCAATATATTAAAGACAAAACACATATTCCTGAGCAAAAAGGGCGCAAATCATCCTCCAATTTTCTCGGCAAGGATATCGACTAATTTGGGGTGTTCACAGAAGAGCGCCGACATATGCATCCTCAATCGCGGAAAGCGCTCCTCCACGCCTTTTATGATATTTGCCACATCGCCGTGGGGCCCGGCATGCCGCCCCGGAAGGAAAAACAACATTAAGACCCCAACATCGCCCTGTTGGCACTCGCATGCAATCGGGACATTTTCTAGTAGCGGTTCGGAGAATGCATACGCATCTCCATCCCTCCGCTCCATACTCGCCGGAGACACTCGGTGCTCTGGAAATTTTTGGCTCCAGAATTTTTTGAAATCGGCGGCCACGCGATCCCGCACCTCTGCAACCGCCTGCTTCGGGGAACCATGATCCAGAAGGATCCATTGGGAAATCTCGGGATGTTTTTCCAGAAGCATGCAGGCAAAATCCCCCAACACTTCCAACATCCAGCGCGGGGTCTCTGCGTCGTTCGGGACGAGCGCCGGCGCAATCTTTACCTGCAATCCAGGCCGCTTCTTGCTGAGGACGCGTATCCGCTCCGGCAGGTATTCGGTAAGCGCGGCACTTGGCCCAAAAAAAAGCGGCTGGATCCAGATATTATTACGATCCGCCTCGTATGCTGCTTTCACCGAGCGCTCAAAGGTCTTGGCCTCAATGCCCCCCAACCGCTCTGGATCAATTTTGCTTGAATGCAAGAGGCTGACAGGCGAAACCTCCCTGCCCAGTTTTTGTGACACTCCCATCGAAAGCCGCCGAAGGCTCAAAGTCGCTTCTGGACGCAAAGACCCGTTGTCGGTAAGCCAGATCAGATCAGCTTGCAACGAATCGTGAAACTCCCCCTCGATTGTGCGGTTCGTATTATCGATCATATCTTGGATATCCGCCTGCTTTATTCTTGATCGTTAAAATCATATTACATTTCTTCCTAGCATGCGCGCCCGCAGTCTAATTGCAAATCCTCTCAAACTCGCCCTTGTGGCCACAAGCTGCCTTCTCTTCACGGCCTGTCCGAGAAAAGACCAACCCGCTCCCGCAGATACCCTTTTAGGTGATAAAAGTTCTCCAACGCGTCCTGGCTTCATCAGCGGAAATCCGGACGGATACGGTCCCGATGGTCAACCACTGGCCTATGGTCCCGATGGACAGCCTCTAAACTACGGCCCAGACGGAACTCCTTTAGACATCGATAGTAGCCTGAAAGATCGCGGACCTGGATCGTTTGTCGACCCAGACGGTGGCATACGCAACCTCGTCCCCTCAATCTTCTTTGACTACGATCAATCATTCATTCGCCAGGATCAGCGCTCTTCACTGACCGAGACCATCGACTACCTCACCCAAAATGCATCATCCACCATCCTAGTGGAGGGTCATTGTGACTTTAAAGGCACGACCGAATACAACCTAGCACTCGGTGATCGTCGTGCGGCGAGCGTTCGCGATTTCCTCATTGATTCTGGAGTCGATTCGACCCGAGTTTCCGTTGTCTCGAAAGGGGATCTCGAAGCGGTCCAGGATGGATCAGACTCCCAAAGAGCAGAAGACCGCCGGGCAGACATCATCATCTACAATTAGTTTAGAGCGCGCCTAAATTACTTTCTGAAACCCCGGTCTGAATTCATCAACCTGGGTTTTTTTACGCCGAAAACGAAGCATTTACCCTCAAATGATCCGAGATCGAACAGCCCCGCAGACTCTACGGACTACGAGGGTTTGAAAGAAGCTACCAATTTTGATTTTTGCGCAAAACGATCCTGATTGAATAAATTAAGGCCACTCACGTTAATTCCGTTTGTAAAATTATGGATTCGGGAAAAATCTCCGGACTTCTCATTGATTTAGATGGCGTTCTTTACGTGGGTAGTGAAGTGATTCCCGGCGCAATCGAAGCGCTCGAAAAACTGCGCAAATCTGGAATACCTTTCCGCTTTGTCACCAACACGACCACCCGAACTGCCGATTCCCTCGTCCGAAAACTTGAGCGGCTCGGATTCGCAGTGAAGCCCGAGGACATTTTTAGCGCGGTCACGGCCACTCTAGGGTTTTTAAGGAATCAAGGCGCAACACTACCAAGCGTCCATGCGGTCGTCCGCGACTCGGTCTTGCCAGAATTCCGCGACTTTCCGAGAGATGATGAGGCCCCCGACTATGTGGTCGTTGGTGACATCGGTGCCAGTTGGTCTTACGGATTGATGAATCGAATATTCCGGCAGCTCAATGCGGGCGCTCGCCTCCTTGCCATGCACCGCAACCGCTTTTTCCTCTCTGAAGACGGACTTTCCGTAGATATCGGGTGTTTTGTCGCGGGTCTAGAGCATGTCTCAGGACAAGAGGCCATCGTCATTGGCAAGCCAAACCGGACCTTCTTCGAAACAGCTTCCTTATCCCTCGGTTGCCCTCTCAGGAAAATCGCTATGGTCGGTGACGATCTCGTATCCGATGTCGGAGCCGCTCAGAAAATGGGGATGCACGGTATACAAGTCCGCACCGGGAAATTTTCCGAAGCACAGCTAGCGGAATCAAAGATCATTCCAGATTTCATTCTAGATTCGATAGCCAACCTTCCCGAGACCCTCACCTAAGCCCCAAAACAAAGTCACCGGCGATTTTTGAGTGCAATTTTTGTCAATATATTTAACTCAGTCCCTTATTTTAGACAGAGGAATTTTCAGCTATGAGGTTGTCCATTGGGCCTCAAGGTTAAGGGACGAGGCACTCGCTTTGCCAGCCTTCTAGATCTCGACGATACAAGGTTCTGCGATGAAAGCGACCGTCATGGTCACTCACTTTTAAGTGTTCTACTCGATTCGCCAGAAAGTGGGCCCCGATCACATGGTCGGGCATTTTCAACTCATCTTGGGTAGTCTCCAGTTTGAGGACATGTTCCCAGTAATCTTTCTCGAGGGACTCTCGATCTGGGTAGACTTCGGCAGGCCTTCGTTCAACTCCGGTGGTGTAAAACAGATCTAGGTGCTTTGAGCGGATCGATAAAAAGTTGTCCCAATAGCGTTGTAAGCGTTCGTGAGGCATTGGCTCGATTACGCCGTTGACCATGAATTGATTTCCCTGAGTCGGGTGCCACACATAGACTTGGAATTTTCCATTGGCCTCGAGATGGCGAGCCTTGCCGTGATATTTGCTGAATATACAACCGATGTATTGCTCCGTCACATCGTGCATAATCACCGAGCGGACGCGAGGGGCCCCTTCGGCATCCACGGTCGCTAATTGGCAAAACCGCGCGTTGCCATCGGCCGTGTCTCGAGCCGCCTTCTGTGACTCCTCAATGAGCTTGAGTGGGGAATTCATCGGTCAACTCTCTGGGTGCTCAAACAAGCCCCGAGATACGCAGTCATCAATTAAGGATTTCACAAAAGCCCAAAGTTTGGGTGAGCCCTCTTCAATGACTCTGTTTATTTTGTAAACCTGTTCTGGTTTCACCTTATGGGCCTTCCAAGCGGCACCATCGGTGTAGACGTTGTGCAGGAGGGGCATCATCCGATCAATCGCACGCGCGAAGCGAGCCTCGGCAGATTCGCCATTTTCAAACTCATCCCAATGCTTCCGAAAATAGAGCCGTTGATCATCTGGAAGCAGCCCAAAGATACGCTCAAAGGCTTCGTCCTCTTTTACAGCCTTTTCGGCCTGCCCGATTTCATCGTAAATGAAGACATCGCCAGCATCGATTTCGACGATATCGTGAATCAACAACATTCTTACAACCCGCATTGTGTCGACGGTTTCGCCAGCATATTCCGCAAGTACCATTGAGAGAATCGCGATATGCCAACTGTGTTCGGCCGAGTTCTCAAAACGCTCTTTGCTAAACAACAAGGACCGTCGGGTGATTGCTTTCAAACGATCAATTTCACGAATGAAGGCGATTTGCTGATGTAGGCGATCTAAAGGCTCCGCTGGTTGCGACATAGGACATAGGATGAAGGAGCCCGCGATGCGATCAATCGATAAGACCGATCAATCCCGAAAAATCACCAATCCATCAACACTTCTAGGTGCTTTTTGCGGAAAGCGTCTAAGATCTGATGGATTTCCGCGGCATCGCCAAGTTTCAAAACCTCGTCTGCTAGCTTCACAGCATCTTCGGAGTGAATCTCTCGAATCAAATACTTTACTTCGGGCAAGAGTGTCGGAGTGATGCTCAATTCATCCACTCCGAGCCCCATGAGTAAGCCCGCATAGAGGGAATCTCCCGCCATCTCACCGCAGAGCGAGACCCCAATGCCCTTCGCTTTGGCTGCATCGACAATCGCCTTTATGGTACGGATAATCGCAGGATGACTGGGTTGATACAAATGCGCAATGCGGTCATTCAAACGGTCGGCAGCCATCATGTATTGGATCAAATCATTGGTCCCAATACTGAAAAAGGAGCAATGTTCGGCCAACACATCTGCAGTGTAGGCAGCACTCGGGATCTCGATCATGGTACCAACTTGAACATTCGGATCGTAAGCCTGCCCGCGCTCGTCCAATTCAACCTTGGCCTCTTCCAAGAGCAAATTGGCCTTCTTAAGCTCTTCGACCCCACTGATCATGGGATACATGATACGGACCCGTCCAAGGGCGCTGACCCGCAAAATCGCCCGGAGTTGATCCTTAAAAAGATCAGTATATTGAAGGCAAAAGCGAATCGCTCGGAATCCCATGAATGGATTTTCCTCCTGCGCTTGCTGGACCCCTGCACCACTTTTCAGGCTCTTATCGCCACCCAAGTCAAGGGTCCGAATGGTAACGTTTCTGGGAGAGGCGCCCTCGACAACAGCATGATAGTAGGCAAATTGTTGGTCCTCACTGGGGAATGTGTTATCCCGCAAGAATAGACTTTCGGTGCGGAATAAACCCACCCCACGTGCGCCATTTTTGTGAACCCACTCAATGTCCTGGGGCCCCTCAATATTGGCGCGCAAGATGAATTCTTTGCCGTCCGCAGTTTGCGAAGGTAGCGGGATTGTGCGCGCATATGTGTCGGTGATGTTTTTCCGACGGTCCTTCAGCTTGCCGTATTTGAAGAGCGTTTCGGGTTCCGGGTTGATAATCACCAGACCATCATAGCCGTCGACGATGATGTCATCGTTCGGATCGATGGCTTCCGTTGCGTCATGCAAACCGACGACTGCCGGGATGCCCAGCGATCGAGCCATAATCACTGAGTGACTGGTATGCCCACCCGTATCCAACACCAAACCCAGGACTTTACCTTTGTCCAGACTGGCCGTGTCCGAAGGCGCAATATCTTCCGCGACAATCACGCGATCCTCACTGAAACTCAGGACATTCGCAAAAGCTTTGCCCATCAAAGTGTGAAGCAGCCTTCTCGCGACGTCGCGAATATCTGACGCACGCTCTTTGAGGTACTCATCGTCGATACTGTCGAAAAAATCGATATATCGCTGAGCAACCATCTGAAAACAGTGTTCTATGTTAAAGCGCGTTTCCTTAAGCTCGCGAATGATCTCGTCAATGAGCGCTTTGTCTTCGAGCACCATCTGATGGGCATCGAAGATCTGAGCCTCCGCTTCACCCAGAGTCTTTGCGATCTGCACCCGAACCTTGCTGATTTCTCGGCGGGTTTCGATGAGCGCCTCCTCGAAGCGGTCCAGCTCGCCTTCAATGTCTGATTCTTCGATATTGTAAGCTGGGACATCAAGCTCGGTCTGTAGGAAGACAAACGCGGCCCCATGGGCAACTCCGGGCGAGGCCGGGATGCCGGTTAGCGTTTTTTCTTCTCGTTGATTTTCAGACATTAAGGGCAGGTAAACACCGTTTGACGGTTCATGCAAGAGACCACATTTTGGTTAGGCAAGGAATGTTTCGGAAAGGATTGAATCCTCTCCCCAGGAGTCCCTTATGACGTCATCAATTGCGTTTCGTTCAATCCTGCTATCGCTAAAAAAGAAACAAGCGCTTCCACTTCCCGAAATCATCGGGCGGGCTCCCATCGAATTCAGACGGCGGAACAACGCCAGGTAGGCTAAAAATTTTTCCCTAAGTGGTCCATCGAAACTATTAAACATCCGTTTATCAAGAGCTTCGTCTGGATGCCCATTCCAAAGCGATGCATCGCGCTCGGCCCACTCTGGATCCCAATATTCACCGCGCTCCGCGAGTCTACCATAAGCCCATGGGGTTTCCACGGAAAACGGTGGAGCTATGATGGTGAGTGGTTTGTCCCGCAACCTTTCGACGAGTAGGTCACTGGCTGGCGAGAGCGCCTCTCCTCGACCCCGCATCCAGGTCGGCCCCTCTGTCAAAAAAACCGGACAGTCTGATCCCAAGCCCGCCGCAATCTGCAGAAGCTCATCTCGCTCCAGAGGGCTGCCCATCATGCGATTCAGTGCGCTCAGACAGGTTGACGCATTACTCGAGCCTCCTCCAAGCCCCGCACCCATCGGAATGTGCTTTTTGAGGTCGATTGAAACCGGGGGCAGATCAGGAACACGCTCGCGAAAAGCTTTCACCGCCTGAATCGCGAGATTTCGATCATCCGAAGGGCAAGCCGGATCATCCACAATGCAGCGGTCTTTCTCGAAGGACTCAAGAAAACGCAAATGCAGATCGTCACCCCAGGCGACCTTTGAAACCAGGGATACAATCTCGTGAAAGCCATCCGACCGCTTACCCGTGACCGCAAGATACAGATTGACCTTGGCAGGGGAAATTCCCTGCCAGGATGTCTCAAACTGGTTTAGACTAGAGCCCATTTCCAACTAGGAGATCATCAGAGCACGCTCAGACAAAGCATAAACTTCTAGTCTTTTTTAATTTTAGTGAATCATCCTTGCGCCCAAGCTGCCCGATTGATTTCTGATTAGACATGCCTGATTCCGAAAAGCCACTATGCATCGTCGCCCTGGACTACGCTGATTCAGATTCCATGTTTGCATTCCTGGATCAGGCCCCTCCAACGTCCATTCCCTGGGTAAAAATCGGCTTGCAGATGTTCTGCAAATATGGATCTCCGATCGTCAAGGAAGTCGGAGAACGGGGATACCAGATCTTCCTAGACCTCAAATTGCATGATATTCCCAACACCGTGGCCGGGGCGGTAAAGAGCCTCACCGATCTTCCGATCCAGATGTTGACCCTTCATGGATCCGGGGGTGCAGAGATGCTCAGCCGTGCTGCTGAGATACAGCGCGACTATGCTCCCAATTTGCGCTTGCTTGCGGTGAGTGTGCTTACCTCGATGGATGCTGATCAACTGACTTCGATTGGCGTGGACGATCCGGTCGCAAAACAGGTCAACCGCTTGGTCGGAATCGCCGAGGATGCCGGAGTTTCCGGCATCGTCTGCTCCCCAAATGAAATCGAGTCCATTCGAGCTAATTTTGCCAGCAGACCCTTTTTAGTGACACCCGGGATCCGTCCGAAAGGATCGGGAGCGCAGGATCAAAAACGCATCAAGACTCCCGGGGAAGCAGCACTTTTGGGAACCAACGCGATGGTAATCGGAAGACCCATCACTCAGGCCTCCGACCCCGTCCAAGCTTATCGAGATATTGAGGCAGATATCGACGACTCATTAAACCTTTCAAGGACTGCCTAGACTATACATGGAACAAGCTGCAATTCTTCTGGCTGCTGGATCGGGCTCGCGAATGCGTGGATTTGTCGAGGACAAGCTCTTCGCAGAAATCGCCGGTAAGCCGATCTTCCAATACAGTCTGGAAGCTTTCGCAAACGCCAAAGATGTCTCCAAAATTGTTGTGGTTTATCGGGATGATGAGCAGAAAGTAGGGCTTAGCTCAATTCTATCCAATATGGATGAAGTGCCCTACACCGTCCTCTGGGCTCGCGGGGGCAATGAACGCCAAGACTCGGTCTTCAACGGACTCGAAGCCCTGACGCTCTCGACCGATGCTGTATGCATCCATGACTGTGCGCGACCCCTGATTCGTCCAGAATTCATCGATGAGCTTTTCAAAGCAGCGACCAAGGACAAAGCAGCGGTACTAGCACATCGGGTCACTGACACCATCAAACAGACTCCCAGTCGAAGCCGCGGTCGCCGCCGCGTTCCCCTGAAAGATCTCCAACGCAATCGGCTGTGGGCTATGGAAACGCCCCAAGCTTTTCGATACGAATTAATCTTCGAGGCCTATCGCGAGGTCAGACTAAGCGGAGAAGTGATCACCGATGATACCGCCGCAGTCGCCCTCAAAGGGACTCGCGTTACCATTATCGAAAATCCGTATCCAAATATCAAAGTCACCTTACCCCAAGACATTCGGCTCATCGAATATTTTATTGAAAACCCTGTAGAAATCGAAATCTCCGAAGAAGAACTCTCCAATACGTGAAAACCTTCCCCCCCTACCGGGTCGGCTTTGGCTACGACATCCATCGTATCGAGCGCGACCGCCCCCTGGTCCTTGCGGGAGTCACCATCCCCTCACAATTCGGCCTCGCCGGTCACTCCGACGCTGATGTCATGACGCATGCAATTGCCGACGCGATTCTCGGAGCCGGTGGACTGCCCGATATCGGTCACTATTTCCCGCCCTCTGACCCATCAATAAAGGGGATTGATTCGCAAAAAATACTGGCAAGGGCACGCGATGAAGTGAAGGCGATGGGCTACCAAATTGGAAACATCGACTGCACCCTAATCGCCGAAGGCCCTCGCATCGGGCCCTTTCGCGATCAAATGAAATCGGCACTTGGCGAAACCCTAGGGCTTCCCGCGGACCGCATCGGAATCAAGGCGACCTCGAACGAAGAACTCGACGACCTCGGCCAACTCTTAGGGATGGCCGCGCATGCGGTCTGCTGCCTGATCGCCCAAGAGCCTGCATAAGCATCGAATCAACGTTACTTAAGATAACTAAAAAAGTATGACAGCAGTCAACAACCTGATCCGCATCCTGAAACCACTGGAACTCGATACATGGTTAGCCAATGTTTGGATCGCCATACCACGTATTCTCGGCGGGACAAGCCTCTGCCTCGAATTCGGCTCGCCAAAATTTGGTATGCCGTGGTCCACAACCGAAGAAATGGGGCTTTTCCAAGTCGCTAGTTGGTTTCCCGAGGATGTCTCGAAATTTGCCATACCCTTCAGCCTCGCCCCCACTTTTTTTGCTTGGATGGGCGCAGCAACGGAGGCTATCGGGGGGCTCCTCCTTGCCCTCGGACTCGGCACCCGCATCTGTAGTGTGTTCGTCGCAGTCACCATGCTCACCGCGATCTTCATGGAAAAATGGCCTCAGGCTATGGAATATGGTAGCAGTTGGCCCCTCCTCCCGGCTGCTGGCTTTCTCTGGATTGCCCTGTATTCCATACTAACAGGATCCGGTAAAATCGGCGCAGATTATTGGATCGTGAAGAAATTTGAAAACACGACAAAGGATTCTATTTGACCATAGAAAAGTAAGTTTCGCATCAAATAACTACAATGAATCTTTCGTTGAAAAATCTAATCTCATTGTCCGGACTCACTTGATCCGTTTGACACGAACCTTTTTTCCCGTCTCCAGAATTTCTAATACGTGTCCTCCAAAGGTCGCCTTTTTGATTTCAACCTCGGGGCTGTCTAAAACGATGTAATAGCGATCCGGCTTGTTGGAAACGGCCCAGACCTGCCCATTGTCCAGGCTAAATCGAGAATCGCGATCCCAGCCGCGAAATTTCCCAGAAACCGCCGCACTGATTGATTCGGGTCCCTTCAAGCTATCAGGAATCGTCTCATCATTCTTCCAAAAATCGAGGAATCCGAACCCCTTTTTAGCAGCCGCCTCTACTTCAGCTTCTCGCTGAGCGACCGCCTCTTTCACGGCTTCTTGATTCGAAACATCCTCGCGACTCTGTATCCAATTCTCAAGGACTGACAATTGTTCCAAAGTCAACCCATCAAGCCCAGCCTTCTCAAAGGTCTCGCCCATCGCACTCCGCAAATCCAATGGAGCATCTTCTGAAGCATGGGCTGCCGCTAGAAATCCAAAGGAAACAAAAAGGGGGAATATGAAACGACTCATCGCGCGTACAAAAGTATCAATTCATTCCCCATTTTTTCATGAAAGGCTCAATAAAATCCTCAATTTCATTAAATTCTAGAAATAGGTTCTCTTCCTTCTGAAATCCGTGGCCCTCATTGGCCTTAACCAGCCATTTGAATTCTTTGTCATGCTTGCGCATTTCACTTCGCAAAATTTCTGCCTGCTTGATCGGGACACGCCGGTCTTTAACCCCATGAATTATGAATACCGGATCGTCTAATTTTTCGATATGAGTCGTCGGGGAGTATCGATCGATCCTCTCTATGTCTTCTTTCAGATTGCCGATCCGACTTTGCCAGAAAGCAAAACCGAAATCTGAAATCTCTTTTTCCTTTCTCAGCATCTCTTCTAGGTCGACAACACCGACGACATTGATGCCAAAGTTATAAAGATTCGGGTATTGGACCAATTGAGACATCACTGCATAGCCTCCATAACTGCCTCCATAAATTCCAATTTTCTTGGGATCCACATAACCCTGCTCAATCGCCCATTGAACCGCGTCATATACATCCCATTGCATTTCATCTCCCCACTTCTTATGCCCGGCCTTGATAAATTCTAAGCCTCGCCCAGAACTTCCGCGAAAGTTGATTTGCAAGACCATGAAGCCTCGGCTCGTGAAAAATTGTACCCGAGGATCCCAGCCGTATGAATCGCGTGCATTGGGTCCGCCATGGGGGTTGACAATTAGAGGTAGATTTTTCCGCTCCTTACCCGCTGGGAAATAGAGATAGCCTCTCAGCTCCAAACCATCGCGCGCAGCAAATGTGAAAGGTTCTTGGGGAGCCATTTCACCGGGATTGATCCAGCTTGCTGAACTTCCCAAAGGAACCATACTCAGGCCACCATTATCTAATTTCAAGAGATTGTAGGTTGTAGGTTTGTTGCCCGCATAAGAGGCAGCGATAATCCTCGTGCCGTCATCACTCATCGAAGAGAGGAGATTGATCGTATCAGGGTTTGCTTGGTCTAGGGCTTCCTGGATCTGAGCCTTTTCCTCCTCATACCAAATAAATTCAGGCTTATCCTTGTCGATACTCGCTACCATCAATTCATCGGTTACGGCATTGAAACCGACTCCCGAAACATCGAACAATTCATCGCTTAACAACTTTTCTCCGAGCGTCGAAGTGGCTGGATCGTAATTGTAAAGAGCATTGGGTCCGCCATCCTTCCCCATGAGCACATACATCAATTGGTTATCGGGATGGAATCCGGCAAAGGTAACGCGGGGGTTCTCTTCTGAAAACTCTTCGATCACCCGAAAGTCTTCATCATCATCTTTACGATATACCATGCCGAAGCTCACGGAGTCCGATTTACTTAAATCTCGAGTCACCCCTGCACGCACGACACCGTCATTGTCCGTCATCCAGCCGACCACGTTCCCGGGGTTGATTAAGATCATTTTACGACGCCCGTTCTTTACATTCATCTCGTAGACATCGGGATACTCGGCAACGCGATCATTGTTGGCGACCAGGACAATGTCTTCTTGATCCTCAAGGCGATCAATCACAAAGGTAGCTCGCGGTAGAGCAAAGTTACTGTCTCGGGACGACAATTGTTCAACGATGGTAACTGGGTTTTTGCCATCGCGATCAACCGCAAAGAGGCCAAACCACTCGTCACCATTGTTGTCCATCTGGAAAAAGAGCCGCTTATCATTCACCCATTGAAATCCCTCAATATCGTTCTTTTTGATATTGGTGACTCGAGTCGTTTTCATCGAGTCTAGCTCTATGACGTGGAGATTCATTCTCCGTTCATAGGGTGCTAGAAACGCCATATACTGCCCGTCGGGCGATAGCTGAAATCCGCTAAAGTCTGGCTTTTTGAAAAGCTTCTCTACTGGGATTTTAGCCGATAGATCCACCGCAAACAGGGCCATTATAAGGCCAATTCTAAATAATATTTTCATAACTGTGTCTGTATTCGATTATTTGATAAATTCGTCCTCAATATACTCGCACCAGGATTGGGAGGACTCCGCTAGCTCTGGGTCGCTCTTCCCAGCTAAACGGAATGATTCGAGAGCGTATGTGTAGTCCCCTTTCCCATACTCAGCATATCCCTTGAGTTTGAAATACATTCCTTGATCGGCAGGTCGGTTTCCGGGTTCGGCTTTGGTGAGTAGCGAGAGGACTTTGTCATATTCTTCGTCTTCGAGGAGAATCTGGCAGGCTCTCAAGCACGCTTCAATATCTCCGTATTGGCTCACGATGAGTTTGAGTATTTCCAGGCTCTCGTCAAATTCCCGAGCGGCAAACCAGGCCTGAGACAACAGCTCCAAATTTACGAAGGTCGGTTCCACTACTTTCTCATTCAGCCCCCGGGAAATCACTCGCGCCCCATCAAACGGCACGCCGCGATAAATGAAATAACGTCCCAGTAGCAAGTATTCCTCTTCCGATTGTAACATACCCTCTTCGTAAGCAATTACGAGAGCTGCTAGCGCTGAGGGGTCTTCCTTGATAAGTTGATACAGACTGGAGAGATTTTTCCAAAATTCCTGATGATCGGGGAAAATAGACAAACCTCTTTGTATCGAAGCTACCGCACTCTTAAGATCCTTCGACTGATAGTGTAGAGCTACCAGCAAAGCATACAGTTCCTTTTCTGGCTGGGGAATGACCTTGATGGCGTCTTCAGTGCGCGCTATCGCGTAGGGAAAGTTGTTAACACTGGCGGCAATGGCAGCGCCCAGGCGGTAGGAGTCGGAATCAGGTTGTGTAACGTTATAGTCTTCGTTCTGGGTCTGTTCATACTGTGCTTGGTAGGCGAGCGCATTATCGAGCCACTCTTTATAGACATTGAAAGCCTCTTCCCATTGGGATTCACCAGCATGCAGATTTGCAATGATGTATTTCATTTCCTGAGTCATGAAATTATTCAACTCACCTTGAGCGAGTGCTATCTTGAATGCTTCAGCAGCTTCTGGCTCACGGTCCAAATTTAATAGAATAAAACCCCGTGCGCGCTGAATGGCTGCGGTCTCGATCGGCACTGTCTTGTAATCAGCCAGCTTGTTTATACCTTCAAGCGCCTCGGCAAATTTGCCATCCGTGGTCGCCTCCTGAATCTTCAAGTAAGATTTATAAATCCGATCATTAGTAAACTGCTGAGCATATCCTGCAACAGCGATAAACATACAAACCCCAATCCAGGCCTGTCTTAAAACTGGTATTTTCATTTTCTTAGAACGAATGGTAGTTCAATGACCTCAACGGTTTCGACAGCGGCCCCATCTACGTAGCGCGGTTCCCAACGCCACCGATAGACAGCGCGCTGAGCCGATGAGACGAAAATTCGATCTGTGAATCCGAGCACTTCGACATTGATGGGCCGGCCATCGGTGCCTATAGTCACACGCATCCTAACGGAGCCTTCCAAGCCTTCGACTGCGGCTTTGCGCGGGTAGACTGGATCGATACGACTGCGGAGCATTGAGCCCGAATTACGGTCGCCATCACCCGACTCTTGAAGGCCGATACCGCCGAGCGAAGCGCCGGCACCCGAGACTTGCGGAAGGTCTAAATTGGGAATCGTGATGTCAGGTGCCGGCATATCGGGCTGCTCAATCTCTTGCATCTCCATTCGCTTCGGAGGTGGTGGCTTTTTCGGAGGTGGAGGCTCCTCGGGCCGTTTGCGTTCCTTAACCTGCACCTCATCTTCGATCTTCAGACGGACAAAGTTAATGGATTGAAGGTCCGATCCCCCATCGGTTAAAGCATCCCCCGAATTCACCAGGTTTCGCATAAATCCAAATAGGCTGAGGCTGATCAAAAGTCCGATCGACCAGGAGAATATCCATTTGAAAATTCGTATTACCATGAGGACTAATTCACAGATGCAAGCGAGACTTGGGGCGCTCCCGCTAGTTTAGCTTGATCCACAATAACAACCAGGTCATTGACGCGCGACCCCTTCTCGGCGGCAAGGATTACCGAAGCCCCTGGCATTTCGGCGAGCAGCTGCTCCACATTGGGACGAACGGCTTCGAGGGAAACTGCCTTTTTGTTAACAAGTATGTTCCCGCTTCCCATGAGTTGTATGACAATATTTCCCTTATCACTCTTGACTGCAGCATTGTTCGATGGGCTCGCAACATCCAGACCGCGTTCTTTGACAAAGGATGTCGTGACGATGAAAAAGATCAACATGATGAAGACAACATCGAGCATTGGTGTGATGTCGATTTCACCCTCCTCGTCAGTCTTTTTACGTTTGCGTCTGCGGGCCATTATTCGGATGCGGAAGCGATTGAGATTTCTACGATCCCAGCACGAGACAGTTGCTGCATGACATCAATGACCACTGCATTATCGGCCTCTTTATCGGCTACAATGACCGTTTGCCCTTCGGGGTTTTCGGCCTTCAAGCGTTCGATAATCGTCTGCACGGCGGGCATTTCGACCCGGGATTTGTTTACCCAGACTTCGCCATTCTCACGCACTCCCACTAAAATACTTCCCCGTTCTTTGAGATAGGCGGTCTGGGCCTCGGGACGGTTGACTTCAATGCCGGTCTCCTTGACGAAGGAGGTCGTCACAATAAAAAAGATCAGCATGATAAATACGACATCAAGCATCGGTGTGATGTCGATTTTGCCATCGTCTGCGGAGTCTCTTCGAGTTCGCCTCATGAAACGGAAACCTCCAGTGAGTCGGCAAACCGATCTATGCTGCGCGTAGACTTACTTTCGAGATAGTTCACGCATAGGAGTCCAGATAGGGAGGCAACCAGCCCCGCCATGGTTGGCAAGGTCGCTTGCGTAATGCCGGCAGCCATTCCCCGAGGATTTCCGGTACCGGTAAAAGTCATCACATCAAAAACAACAATCATTCCCGTGACAGTACCCATAATTCCGAGGAGTGGGCATATCGCGATTAAGGTGCGGATGATGTTGATACGTTCTTTAAGCCTCAGTCGGACTGTGCAGATATATGAGTCACGGATGCGATGGGCTTTCCACGAGATCTTGTCAGTACGATTTTGCCAAAGTTCAAAATAGTGCTGCCTCACGCGCTGGTTTTGAAAGACAAAATAAACAATACGCTCAATTATCAGAATCCACATTAACAGCAGCACCCAAAAGATCGCGACGACGATGGAGCCGCCTTTGTCGAAGAATTCGATTAGATCTTGGTAGAATTCGATAAACACGATCAGCCCTTATTTCGCTTTATCCTCGGAAAACGCTGCTATCAGACCCGCGCTTTGCTCCTCAATAAGAGCGGTACAGTTGTCACTCAGTCCTTTGAGAAAGGTGTGGATTAAGACAAGAGGGATCGCCGCAACGAGACCGAGGACCGTAGTCACCAAAGCCTGAGAAATACCGCCGGCCATCAGCTTCGGATCTCCGGTCCCAAACAAAGTGATCGTCTGGAAGGTTGCGATCATACCAGTGACCGTCCCCAAGAGCCCAAGCAGAGGAGCCACCGCCGCGAATATTTTGATCGTCGACAGACCACTCTCGAGACGTGGCACTTCTTTCATAATGGCTTCATCCATCTTAAGCTCAAGTGTCTCGACGGTGATTTCCGGTTTGTCATATGTTTTGAATACATTAACCACTCTTCCAAGTGGATTGTTCTTGGGCTCGGCGAGATTCTTCAACTGTGACTTCATTTTAGAGTAAACAACTGATAGGAAAATCCAGCGGAATGCACTGATCACGATCCCAACTCCAAGTAAGGCCAAAATTACATAGCCTACGGTCTTACCTTGCTCGATACGCTGGAATAGATCGGGAGTATTGGCGAATGCCTTGAGCATCGCACCCTGAGAGGGATCAATCACCACAGGGAGCATCGAGCTTTCGCTATCGGCGAAGAAGGTTAATGCTGGATCGAGGTAGCGATTTGCCGGTTGCCTCGGAAGGACCGCAAGTTGCCCAGTCTCCGGAATAAAGTCTAAAAATCCACTTTCATTGAATGCATTGAATACGCCAATTCGAGTTACGCTTCCCGCCGTCTCATTGCCGTTTTCGTCGACCACTTTGGCCTCGTAGCGAGAGACTCTGCCAGATTCGACGGTTTCACGAAGAATCTCGTACCACAGCTTCTCAAGTTCACCAATTTTCGGAAGCGCCTTTGACTCGCCAAGCTCTGCAAAGAACCCACTTCGACCTGGAATTTCAGAAGCGGTTAGGCTCGTCTCGACGATATTTTTAAATTGTCCCGAAACCTGGCGGACGTTACCGAAGATTTCATTCAAATCTCCCAATTCTGCAGAGCGCAAGGTTTCGAGTTCTGATAGAAGAATTTCGTTGCTATCGTAGGTCTCTTTGAGTTCGAGGCTGAGATCTTTCGCTTTTTGCAGAGCATCCTGTGCCTCAGCGAGCAGCCGCTCCTGCTCTTGCTTGTTTCTAATAAAAGTTTCCAGACGTTGCTGATTTTCTTGGGAATCAATCACCGTACTGTTTTCAACGCGCTCCAAGAGTGCATCCAGGGACTCATTCGCTGCTAAGGGTAACGAGCAAATTGAGATGCCGATCCCCATAAAAATTGCTTTTGATTTTTTTCATCGATCCGTTGTTCAGAGGTTAATTTTTAACGGGGAGGAGGAGCAAATCCACGGGTATTTCTTTGCGTGCTATTTTGAATGCACGCTTGATACTAAGCTGGAGCGCAGGATCTTCTACCACAGCCCATTGTTCGGAACCGGTGTCCCAGAGTGAAATTGTTGATTCATCCAGAGAAGATACAAAAAGAGCTACCCGTCCAATGCGCAAAAATTCTACCGTCGACGACACTCCATTTTGTTCAATTTGCCCAGTGTAGGCTTCAATGTTGCGGGAGTAGCTATTCTCCTCGAGGTAGGCATCCATTACATTTCTGAATTTCTCTGCGATGGTAATGTCCCCGCGGTCCATCAATAATTTAAGCTCCTCGACTCTATCAGAGCGCTCATCGTATAGGAATGGTGTGTCCTCAGCGACAAACTCGCCGAGTGCATCAATCATTTTCAGTAAAAGTGGAATGATCTGGCGCTGGGTGTCTTGAAGGTTTTCAAGATCGGTCTTGAGGATAGCAATCTCTTCCTCCTGGGACGATACTACCCGCATCATTTGATCATTGTAAGCATTGACGGTTTCTAGTTCACGCAAGACCGTCTTGTATTGAGATTCCAGATCAACGGTCTCATCAGCGATCACATTGATGCGTTGCTGTATATCAGCGGCGGCCTCTTCTCGAGTCGCGACATTAGCAACTGCGTCGACAATCGATTCCGGTGAAGCTTTCGGTGGAGGCGGTGGTTCGGGGGCTGCAGGGGCGACCTGTGCAGACACTGTCGAGAGCGCAGCGAGAATTCCCAAAAATACCGAGAGGCGGAGAGAGTGCTGGAATTTCATGAGTAGGTTTCGGTCCAATAATGGACCCGGTTGAGAAAAAAATGGGCTGGTGGCGAAGCACTTCGACACACCAGCCCAAACTGAATACTTATCCTAAGGTTCGTGATTAGAAATCACGAGTTAGGCGGACATACCAGAATGCTGGTTGAATGATGTTAACAGCTGGATTAACTGTGAGCGTCTCGTCTTTATCACGAGAGGGCTCGGTGTTGAATACATTGTTCACACCAACGGTGATTTTAGTATCAAAGAATCCTGAGTAGGAAACTTGTGGATTGAATACCCATTGAGCTTCGGTCGGTGGAATATCGAATGCGTCGAACACTGACTTATACTCATCGATGAAGTAGACATACATGGATGCAGCCCAGTCGCCCTTGCGCCAGGCGATGTTACCAGTCCCACGCCATTCTGGGTAGTTGTCTTCACCAGCCAATTCGGCTCCGGCAAACTCATACGAGCTTAGGTAGGTAGCTTCAACTGACGCCCGGAACTCACCGAAGTTGTCTGTTTCCTTGATATATTTGATTCCGAGGTCCCAGCCTTCATACGTAGCTTCTTCGACGTTCTGGAAGTTGGTATTTACGAAAGCAATCGTTCCGACGGACTCTCCAGCTGATGGGGGATTACGCACGACCAATCCTGGAATGTTGTCTTCCAGGGCAAGCGCCTCTGATGCACTCAATGAGTCAATGAGGTCGGTCTGATCGAACTGGAAATACTCAACAGAGAATGTGAAATCCTCAAGGATTGGAATGTCCACCGGAGAAAGAATCGCTCCAGCGTAGTAAACTTCAGTTTCCTCAGGACCGAGGTCAGGATTACCACCGGTATTTTGCCGAACCTGATTAGGTGGATCGGAAGGGCGCTTCGGATCTGGCAAGAATGATGACGAGAAGCTAGTGGTCTGCTCTGAGAAGAGATATGGCAGGTCTGGAGCACGGAAGGCTTCACTGTATGAAGCTCTCAAGAGCAACCATTCGGTAGGACGGTATTTCAATGCAACCTTCGGTTTAGTCGTATCACCGAAATCGCTGTAGTCCTCGTAACGGGCCGCTACTTGAGCCTCGACCGTTGAAAGAATCGGGATTGAGAGTTCTGCATAGGCTGAGAACACGTCACGATCACCAAAAGTGTCCGTTCCTTCCGATCCCCCGACAATCTGGCCAGTCTCATTCAAGATGGTGCCAATCGATTCTAGGGTATCTTCGCGGTACTCCATACCAAGCGCAATTCCGAGCGGTCCAGCTGGCAATTCATAAAGAACACCAGACGCACTAACGTCCGCAATCAAGACTTCGTAGGAATCGTTATTTGGATTGGAGATGGTGAAATAATCTATAACGCGCGGATCATTTGTTCCGAATGGATTCGCGTAAAGAGTCTCTCCATCAATTACGACTCCATTAAGTGCGTCTTGAAGCAGTTGATCTTGCACAGAGTTGCGGTTCAGATTGCTCAAATCTGACTTGGAATACATGACCGCACTCTCCCAACTCCAATCAAAACCGATGTCGCCTCTCAGACCAGCGACCAGCCGCGGATACTGGATAGTCAGGTCATTGATACGATTTCCAGACTCGATCATGCGCCAGCGCAGGTCCACAATATCTTCACTGAAAACATTGTATGGATTCGACTCCGGGAAGTTGATGGTTCCGATCGCCGAGTCACCGATACCACTGATCAGGAACGCGGGGGTTGGGGCTGCATTGGATTCGATCTCTAATCTCCGATAAGAAACCTCTCCAAAAGCCTGGAGCGAATCTGTAATCTGATGATCAATCGAAGCATAGAAGCCAAATGTTGTTGTCTCTGGGAATAGGCCCGCTTGTTCCTGATAATTGTAGAACTTATTACCGTCTTCGAATTGACCCAAGGTGAGCGTATCGGTGAACGGAACCAGGATCGGACGCCCAAGACTATCAACGTTCGCGATCGATGCGCGACCTGATGGAAACAGTTGGTTCGCGGGATCATCGGGATCGCCAGCGGGATCGATCAAATAGAGCGAAGGAGTCAGGCCTCGCACGTTAGACGCAACGTTCGCGGAACTGCTCTGGTCGAAGCCACCGATGTCTGAGCCATCGGCACTATCGGTGTAGTCCAGGTCGCGATTGAAAACTGCATCCGTTTCCGAGAAATCGAAAGTGAACACCATATTGGTTTTCTCCGAAGAGGCCCCCGCGATGGCGAAAAACTTTTTCTCGAAACCTCCAGTGTCGAAGTAATCCCCAAATGAAACTTGGGTTTGTAATCCAGAAAAGTCTCTCCGAAGCTTCAAATTGATCGTTCCGGCAACCGCATCTGAACCATAAATCGCGGATCCACCATCTTTCTGGATTTCGATGGCTTCAATCGCTGAAATAGGGATACTGTTGTAGTCAAACACGGACTGGAAACCGTTGAAACCTGGGGATGGATACAGGGCTGCGCGTCGTCCATTGATGAGGGCCAGAGTGTTATTATTACCCAATCCGCGCAAATTCACAGAACTCACCCCGGGGGTGAAGGACGTGCCGGCATCAGACGAGTTAAGACTCTGTCCACTTGCAAATGGTAAGGCTCTCAGAGCGTCACCAACGGTCGAGAACCCGGTTGCGTCCAGATCCTCGCGAGTGATCACAAGGACTGGAGATGGAGTCTCGAGATCGATACGTTTGATGCGTGAACCCGTTACAGTGTAGGTTTTAACATCTTCATCTTCAGTCATGGAGGCCTCTTCGGCAACCGGAGCCTCCTGGGCAAAAGCGGAACCCGTAATTGCTACGGCTAATGCCGAAGCTTTCGTCAGGTCAACCGCGTTGTGAAACCAACTTTTCGCGCAGAGGGAATCTGGCTTTTTCGCGATTTCAACGTCTGTATATACAGTTTTATCGTAGTTGTTCATATGTAGTCTAGGTATCCCGATTCACAGGATTCGTGGTTCAGGAAATATTAAGAGATATTTTCTCTAAAAAAAGAAACAAGAGGGACCATCGGTAACGCTTCTTCTGAGAACGCGGAGATTTTCCCGAAATTCAGAAAAACAATTATTTATACATACCATTAAGAGATTAGATAACTAGATTGGTGTGGGCTCTGTCATACCCATCAGTCAACAATAATCACAAGCAGAATGGATGCTAGGTCCTGAAATTCGGTGGAAATTAACACTCTAAAAATAATAACTGATTTTCAGTAAGGTCGTCAGAATCTCCATATATTCCCTGTGTTTCTGTGCGTAGAAACCTTATGATTTATCAAAAAATCTCATAGATTAAGAAGGATTTTTAACAAATATGACACATTCACACAGATGCCGAAATCTTGCCATCCATTTGTAAAAAACTTCAGAGGCCAGCGTAATGGATGGAAGGCCGGACCCAAATGTGGGTTCGAAAATCATCATTTTTTGGAAAGCGAAGAGGCGAGTTTTCGACAGGTCCCGTATTCGCAATAAAGCGTCACAAGAGCTAAGAGTGTCTTTCAAGAGTCGCCACAGTCTCGATATGCCGAGTTTGCGGAAAGAGATCAAAAGGCTGTATACGCTCCACGTGATAGCCGCCTTCGACCAGGATTTTTAGATCCCGCGCCTGCGTAGCCGGGTCACAAGATACGTAAACCAGGCGCTTGGGTGCAAAAGCAAACAATTGGTTCAAAAACACCTGGTCGCAGCCCTTACGCGGAGGGTCAATCACCATGGCAGTCTCCTCCCCCGGAAAGGTCACATCCGCAAAAATAGCCTCGGCCGACCCACTGATGAACTGGGCATTTTTCACCTGATTGATCTCCGCATTCACTCGCGCCCACAACACGGCGCTCTCACTGACCTCCACCCCTGCGACGGCTTCAAACCGCTTACCTAGAGAAACTGCGAACAGCCCCACCCCACAATAAGCATCAATCAAATAGCGCACTGAATCCGCTTTAATCTGCTCGCTTACATATTCGACTAATACCGGCAAGATATAGGGATTATTCTGAAAGAAATCGCCCGCCTTGAATTGAAAAGAGGCGTCGCCGACGCGTTCGGTGACGACGGAATCATGTTTCGAAACCACCCCTTCTACCACATCGCGCAGAAGAATCGTGCCGCCCTTCTGTTTGAGTATCTTCTTTTCTGATGCGGTAATCGGCTGGCGAACAGCGCGCCGGGCCTCGGGCAGGGCCTCGTTTATGGCATCGGTTCCAATGGGACATGTCGGCACATCGACAATCGAATGTCGGGTCCCGTTCTTCAAAAACCCAATATTGCCGACCGGTTGCTTCTTATCGCGGCGCTGCCAA
>JBCCBL010000004.1:0-24586 GCA_039034055.1 Verrucomicrobiota bacterium
GAAAACGCGATTGCGTGATCGCATCCACAGTAGTCCGCGATAGCGCTTTCAAATTTGCGGACGGTGGGGCCCTGAGTCAGCCAGTCTGAGCGCAGTACTTCGGTAACGGCCTCAATATCGCTCTGGTTTATGGACTGCCTGCTGTAGGGAATCCGCTTCATGGACAACCGTTTGATACGAGTTCCCTGATCTCTTCAATGCTTAAAAAGTGAGGGTTGGTATCGGAGCTGTATTCAAAATCGTGATCGCACGTGACTCCCGATTCTCCGAGCGGATTCACATCGTAAGTGGGTTTGTGATTGAGGGCAATTGTCGGCTGAATCAAGTAGTGAGACTCAAACTCTAGGGTTCGGTGAGCAATGTCGCGCGGACACATGAGTTCGTGTAATTTTTCACCAGGGCGGATGCCGATGGTTTTAGTCTTGAGGTCCGGCGCCATTGCTTGTGCGAGGTCGACAATGCGCACGCTTGGGATCTTCGGGACAAAAATTTCGCCTCCGGTCATGCGCTTCATGGATTCTACAACAAAGTCGATGCCTTGCTCGAGGGTAATCCAAAACCGGGTCATCCGATCATCGGTTATGGGCAGATGATCTGCATTTTCTTCGATTAGTCTCTTGAAGAAGGGAACAACCGATCCGCGGGAACCCATGACGTTCCCATATCGGACCACAGAGAACTGGGTCTGATGGTTTCCCGAAAAATTGTTGGCAGCCACAAAGAGTTTGTCGCTAGCCAGTTTGGTGGCTCCGTAGAGGTTGATCGGGTTGGCAGCCTTGTCCGTTGAGAGTGCGATGACTCTTTCGACGTCGTTTCCGAGAGCTGCGCGAATGACATTCTCTGCCCCGTGAATGTTTGTTTTGATACACTCCATCGGGTTGTATTCAGCAGCCGGAACTTGCTTCATGGCAGCAGCGTGGATGACGATATCGACGTTGCTCATCGCCTCCTTCATGCGTTGCGGATCGCGCACATCACCGATAAAATATCGCATGGCGGGCCCGTTGGTGTGTTGGGCCATTTCAAACTGCTTCAATTCATCTCGACTGAAGATTACGATGCGCCGCGGCGAGAATCGTTCCAATAGGGTGCGGGTAAACTGTTGACCGAAGGATCCTGTCCCTCCGGTGATGAGAATGGATTTTCCGTCAAACACTATAGGCTTTGATTGGATGTTGAGTTTCGGGAGTAGCCTTGGATGCTGCCATAGAATGTCAGAAGTCTCCCGCACCTTACCGAAGATCTTAATTACCAACGATGACGGTATTGAGAGTGTGTTATTAAGTGAAATGGTCGCCCATCTGGTCGGCAAGTTTAACATTATCGTGGTGGCCCCTGCGGATGAGCGTAGCTTTTGCGGTCGCAGCTTTACGTTTGGGCGAGATGTTCGGGTTTGGGAGGTTGATGAGTTACCCTGCCAGGCGTTCGCGGTCGATGGGACCCCTTCCGACTGCGTGAATATTGCGCTGGGCACCTTGTGCGGGGAAACTTTACCGGATTTGGTGATCGCGGGGCCGAATATCGGGCGTAATACGAGTCTCGGGTTTATTTTGGGATCGGGAACGGTTGCGGGCGCTCTGGAAGGTGCGTTTTGGGGCCTCCCAGCATTGGCGGTATCCCAGAGCCTCGAGAGCAATGAGTATGCAAAGGCCATTAAATCCATGAAATCTTTGCCTGGTGAATTTCAGCAGATCTTTAGTTCAGGTCTTGGTGTGATCGAAGAGGCCATAGAGAGATTGTTGGTCGAAGAAAAAGTCCGGTTACGAGTCAATTCACTGAACCTCCCTCATCACTACGACTCAAGCCGAAGCTTGGACCCCGTTGAAGTTCCGCCGGTCGACTTTCAGTTTGGGGCCTTTTTTCAAGAATCGGAATCTGGCCTCTATCACTCAGGCAATGGCACCCGAGAACGCTTAACGCCGAGTGAAGTTTTTACGGATATCGATTGCCTGATTGCCGGTCGACCAGCATGGACACGGCTAGACTTCGGTGGTCTGTTTCGGAGTTAAATCGCCAAGCGATAGAAGCGAGCTGCCCTCAAATCCCGAAGTCGTGAAGGCAACCAATCTCGATTGTCTTTTGCGTTTGAAGATCCGAAAGATGCGCGGTCAGACGCGAGGGCCCGAAGTGCCCAGATGGGGATAAAGTCTCCACACGGAAACGCTCAATTCAAACAGACCGATCCAGTCCTGGTGCGAATGCTGTGTTCGCAGCGACTTTCGACCGACACGGTCTAGCTAAAGTTCTGTCAACAAATTAAAATAAGGGACTGAGATAAATCTGTTGACACTTAAATGACGAGAAGATGGCGGGTTAGGCCGTTTTTTCCGATTTCGGGGGAGATTTCAGAGAGTGTCGGGTTTCTGGCCCGAGACGGTAGTCTCTTGAAAGGAGCGAGACCGGATTTGTTAGCTTTGTGCGTCTGCTACCTTTATCCGGGCGAATAGGGCGAGGGCGATTAGGCCGCAGATTCCACATGCTAAGTAGGCGCTCTGTGGACTTAGGATAAAGTAAACGAGACTGCCTAAGATAGGACCCACGGCGCGCGCGAGGCTTCCTGATGATCTGAGGATTCCTAGATTTCGGCCCTGTTCATTGGCTTCTGAAATGTGTGAGACAAGAGCCGAAACTGTTGGATTTATGAAACTAATACCGATGCCGATTATGGCGAGCGCGGTGTAAAAGATCGGTTCAGACTCCCCACTCATACTCAAAACTAGAAATCCAACTGCACCTAAAACCATACCAGCGAATGCCATTTTGCGATCTCCAATGCGCGGTGCGAGTCGTCGCACAAGTCCACCTTGACTCAAAACAAGCACCATTCCGATGAAGACAAACATCATGCCGTTTTGCATCGGTGTGTAGTTGAAACTGTCAACGGCGAAGAAGGTGATTGTGAATTCCATGCCTGAGAAGGCGAATAGGAAAATGAAGTATGCAAGAACGAGGCGCCCAAGTGTTGTATCTTTCGTTTTGCCAATCTTGAGAATTGGAGGAATTGCGGAGCGTTGGGAGTCGCGCGCGCGGTTTTCGACGGGGAGTGTCTCGGGCAATTTTAGGACGATCCATAAAAAACTCAGGCTCGAGCAAATGCAGGCGACGAGCGCTGGTGCCGAAAATGGATTAATCCCAATCCAAGATCCAGCGGTGCCCGGCCCCAGGCTCCAGCCGGCGGTCAACCCTCCGATTGCCGGTCCGATTATGAAGCCCAAACCCAGGGCAACGCCGATTAGGGCCATACTTTTCGAACGCTGTTCTGGACTTGTAATATCGGCGACAATTGCAGTCGCAACGCCGACATTTCCGGCCATCAAGCCGCTGAATACTCGAGCGACCAAGAGCATTTCGAATCGGGCGCTAAAGATCCATAACAAGTGGCTGAGGGCCCATCCGCCAACGGTGACAATCATTATCGGGCGCCGGCCGAATCGGTCCGAAAGCGCCCCCCAGATGGGCGAAGAGAAGAATTGGAGGAATGCGTAAATCGAACCGAGCACACCCCCGAAAAATACCACCGAACGGAAAGAATCGTCTGGGTCTCCGCTCCAAGCTGAAATCGTATTATAAACGATTGAAATCAGGCCGCCAGTCTCACCTTCGACCTCCATGTAGTGTTCAAGCATCGCCGGGAATAGCGGGAAAATGATCGAGAACCCAGCAAGGTCCATAAACAAGACGATGAACAGGATCGCGAGTGTCGACCTGTTTGAGCGTTCGGCGTCAGAGCGAGACATATTGCGAACTAAGTGATGTTGTACCGCTTTTTCAAAGCAGCGTGAACATTAGGAGGGACGAAACGGGTATCGCGGTCCGTATATTTAAAGACTTGTTTTACTAGGGTGCTGCTCGTGAAGAAATATTCTGGGCTGGGCATTAAAAAGATTGTCTCTAGTTCCTCATCGAGGTGTCGGTTCATTTGAGCCATTTGAAATTCGTAATCAAAATCGGATACAGCTCGCATCCCGCGGACGAGGGCAACGGCTCCTTTTGATCGTGCGTAGTCGACGGCGAGGCCGTCAAAGGTCTCGAGTCTGGCGTTTGGGATGTTTCCAATGTTTTCTGCGATGAGTCCGACTCGTTCTTCCGGAGTGAAGAGGGGGCCTTTCTGACGATTGGCAACCACGGCGATGATCACCTCGTCGAAAATTCGACAAGCGCGCTTGAGGACGTCGATGTGTCCATAGGTAATGGGATCAAAGGTTCCTGGGTAAATCGCGCGTTTCATGAAGGGTCTAGCATCTGGGTGCGAAGACTAACTGAGGTGCGACAATCGACATCGCACCTGGCTCTGTCAAGGAGTGAGACTCTCAATCCGGTTGTTGGCGATTTATAGGCACCCTGCTCTGCAGATGTTTTTTGCGCAAAACCCTTGTCGAGAGATCGTTCTTTATTCAGCGTTTCTACCTCTTTTCATGTGGACCCTTCCAAACATCCTGACCCTTTCGCGCATCCCTTTGCTTTTTTGCATTGTCGGATTGCTTTTTATGGATGGGCGCTGGTTGATGACGTTCACGTTTATGCTGTTCATTGCGGGGTCTATCACTGATTGGTTGGACGGTTATCTAGCCCGTTCGCTGAATCAAATCACGATTTTTGGGAAGTTGATGGACTCTTTAGCCGATAAGGTTTTCGTGGTCGGGATTTTTGTCGGTATGCTGGCCTCTCCAAAACCCGGCATGCCCGATTGGAGTGTATATTGTGTGCTCCTAATTCTGAGCCGAGAGTTCCTGATAACGGGCCTTCGTCTGGTAGCTGCGGGCAGGGGTATGGTCCTGGCGGCCGAAAAGGCAGGAAAATATAAAACTGCATCACAAATGGGGGCAATCGGAGTCTTGTTAGCCAGTGAGGCCCTCCACTATGATTTTGGTTTGGCAACAGATTTAGTCGAAAAAGTGTATTGGGTAGGGATCGGTTTATTCGTGACCGCGACGGTTCTAACGGTGATTTCTGGAATGCTTTATCTGACGAAGTACTGGTCAGTTTTTGAGGATCCTGCCCAACCATGAATTGGTGGAAATTGAGGATGTCGTTCCTGTGGGTCCGGCCACTGCCATCTGATATTGTAGTCGGCCTGAGTACTCTAGGACCCGTTGGTAAGAAAATGAAAGCCCCGGGTACTTGGGGCAGCGTTGCAGGTCTGCTGGTTTACGCAGTAATTTTTTATCCATTGCATCCTTTGGTTGGGCTTTTGGTGAATGCGGTGCTTATTTATCTGGCAATGGCCTTCACTGACGAAGCCGAGGAGCGCCTGATGCAGCGGGATCCTGGAATGATAATTTTGGACGAGTTGGTCGCTGTGCCTCTTGTGTTCTTAGGACTCGGCGGAGTGGTGTATCAACTAGGAGGTTGGCCGGTATTGCTAGTCGGGTTTGCGCTCTTCCGCCTGTTTGACATTTGGAAGCCGGGCCCGATTCGGCGCTTACAGAATTTACCTGGAGGTGTCGGGTGCGTTATGGATGATGTCGCTGCCGGTATTGCAAGTTGCATTACATTGCATGTTCTCTGGGCAATCGGAACCGCAATGGCGTGGTTTTGACTTCGATTTTTGTATCATCACCCCATACGCGTAAATACAAGGAATTACAAGAGTTGACGATAAGAGCACGCATCGAGATGATGTAGCAGAGTTATCGCGACAATACCGCTACGACTACTGTAATGACATAGACGAACTCACTTGCATGATGGAAGTAACCATGCCAAGGGCGACGAACGCTACTACAGTGAATGCAGCGGCCATGGCGCCAGAGGTGATAAGGGTGGTCATTAGTTTTAGGGAGCTGTCGAGTTCGCGGCGATAGCTCTTGTTCACCTCGGAAAGTCCATTCACCAAATTCCCGGTATTCTCTCCGATGCTGAGGATGTCCAAGCTCAGTGCGTTGAACATTTCATTGCGACGTAACGCCGTCGAAATTCCGGCTCCTTCATTCACCTCAGTGCGCACCGTATGAAAACGGTTTGCAACGGCGGTATTTTGAAGGGTGCGTTCTGAAAGGCGTAATGTCTCCGTCATATTGATACCGCTTTGCACGAGGGTGGCTAGCAGGCTTGACAGTTGAAAGTAGATGCTAGCGCTAATAATTGAACCCACTAGCGGGATTTTTAGGAGGAAAGCGTCCGTGTGTTTGCGTCCGGTGTCGGTGCGCCTCCATTGAAAAAGGGCGATGATGCCAACGATGATTCCGATCAACGCGAACGGACCAGTGGTGATTGCTAGGTCTGAGCTGCCTAGCAGGGCTCTCATAAAGAAATTCGGTTCACTTCCGAGACCATCTAGCATTTTTTGAATTCTTGGAAGTAGGAAGCCGATCAAAAACGCAGCAACCCCAACAGCCATGCTGACAATGAAGCAGGGATAGGCGAGGCCCCCGAGCACTCTGCTTCGGATGGCTTCCCGCTCGTCTAGATACTCGACTACATTTTCCATAATCGGTGCCAGTTTGCCGGTAGCTTCCCCGGCTTCTATCATTCGCACCACGACTTGAGGAAAGAGATCAGGGCGCTGCGAGAGGGCCTCATGGAGGGGCCGACCTTCAGAGAGTTCGCGCCAGAGCTGGCTGGCTACATTTTTGAGCGATGGATCTGACAGGCGCTGTTGCATGAGCCGAACGCAGTCTCCGATAGGCATGCCACTCTTGTGAAGCTCGAGCATGCGCTTGAGGAAATTCGTCCCCATCTTAACAGAGCCTTTTTTTTTCGTTGCCGAACCTTTGGGTAAACCGAAAGAGAAGGTTCTCTTGGCCATTGGCGGGTCGGAGATAGGTTCGGAATGATCAGCGGTCGCTGCAGGCCCATTGCTGTGTCTCGGAAATTTTCCGAAACCAGTGGGTGATGCCGTCGCATCTTGGATGGATAAAGGTTTTAGTTTTTTGGCGATTAACTTGCGCTGAGCGGCCTTACGGTCGTTGGCATCAATCGAACCGCGAGTTCGTTTGCCGCTGTTGTTCAAAGCGCTGTAATTGAAGGTTGGCATGGCTCAGCTCAGATTAGCTCAGATTCTTCCTCCTCTAGGATATCGGCAAAGCGCATGACTTCCTCGAGAGTAGTGAGGCCTCGCTTCGCCTGCTCCCATCCGCAACGTTGCAGCGAACGCATGCCTTCGTCGAGAGCCGTATCGCGGATACTGCGTGCCGAAGCTCGGTCAACGATGAGTTCGTGGACCGCATCGGTGATTCGAAGTATTTCAAAAATACCGACACGTCCGCGATAGCCGAGTCCACGGCATTGTTCACAGCCTTTGGCTTGCTTGAGAATGTCGGTGTGAGCGAGTTCGTCGAGGGAGATGTTGAGGGCTCGTAGGCAACTTTCCAGATGACCCACTTCGAATTGAGCTGGTTGGCGGCACGATTCGCACAGACGGCGGACTAGTCGTTGGGCAATGATCATTTCTACCGCAGATGCTACCAGGAACGGTTCAATATCCATATCGATCAAGCGAGTGATCGCACCCGGTGCATCATTGGTATGGAGGGTACTGAGGACTAAGTGACCGGTCAGTGCGGCGCGGATTCCGATATCTGCGGTCTCGCGGTCACGAATCTCACCTACCATAATGACGTCTGGGTCTTGGCGAAGGATATGGCGTAGGGCAGATGCGAAATTGAGCCCAATCTCTGAATGAATTTGAGTCTGGTTAATACCCGGAACTTCATATTCGATAGGGTCTTCAACGGTGATGATCCGGCGTTCTGGTTTGTTGATCTTCCTCAGAAACGCGGTCAGAGAGGTAGATTTTCCAGAACCTGTCGGGCCGGTGACCAAGATAATGCCGTAGGGGCGATCAAGCGAGTGGGTGACTTTTTCCTCGTCTTCGCCTAGAAACCCAAGTTCACGTATGGAGAGCGGTTGGGACTTCACATTGAGCAGGCGGAGGCTCACACTTTCTCCATACATTGTAGGGAATGTGGAAATACGAATATCGAGTTCGGCACGGTCGGCGACAAAGTTGATGCGGCCGTCTTGTGGTCTGCGTTTTTCTGAGATGTTGAGGCGCGCCATGATTTTCAGGCGCGAGATGATGGCACTTTGAAAACGTACGAGGTTATCAGGTACGCGAACTGGTATGAGTTGGCCGTCGATTCGATAACGAATCTGCAGGGCTTCACGGAGGGGTTCAAAGTGAATGTCGGTTGCCCGGTCGGTCAATGCGCGCTGGATGACTTCGTTAACAAATCGAATAATCGCGGCGTTTTGATCCTCACCATCGTCTTCGAGATCTGAGTCTTCTTCCGCTAGATTGCTATCGTCAAGAGATCCCGATCCGATACCAAAGCGCTGGGTGATGGTATTGCTCACCACTTCTGGATTCCCCAGATACCATTCGGGCGCGTGTCCGCAAGTAGCTCGAATCCATTTATCCATCTGGGCGCTCGGAGGCCATACCGTGATGAGTTTAAGCGGTCCATTATCCTCCTCATCAGCTTCGCTATTTGCTAAGGGTAGGCATTGATACTCATGGATGAGACGTGCGGGAATAATAGATGCAGGGGTGGCATCTGCCTCAAATTTTTCTAGATATGGCAACTTAACATCGTCGGCAAACTCAGACGCTAGCTCCGCCAAAACTCGGTCATGCTGGCGAGCGAGGAATGGAAGGCGCTCATCTCGGGAAAGCTCTGGCCAGATTTCCTTCGCCTCGTCCGCCAAATTTGTAATCAGAGGGAGGGTCTCGGTATCGATGAAACGTTGCTTACTCATCGTGAAAATTTAGTTGGTGCGTCGAGGTACGATCACTCGCCTTCTTGGAATGACTCGACGTTGGGTTTCTCGATTATCGCCTTGATTGGCGTTCGCGTTCGGATTTGCAGGTCTCGGAGGGGCAGGACGTGCCGCGGGTCTTGCCGCCGGAGCTTCCGAAGTTGTGGCAAAGGTACTTTTCTCTAGTTCTAGAGTAGTACTCCGCCCGTCTATGGAGACTAGGACCCTCCGTAAATCTTTGTCTAAATTGAGAACACGGACAGGGGCCGTGGGGTCATTCAATCCAATCCAGTATCCTTTATTTTCGGATTTGTCGTATAGGCTGACTCTTGTGACGTCGCCAAAACTAGTCCATCCGCGGAGTGTCCAATTCTGCGGTTGCTCGCGTTTTTTCTCTTCGGGTTTATTTTGCTCGCTTCTGTCACTGTAACCCGCCGGGAGGAACGGGGATCGCGATAATAGGTTATCCAGATCAGAACCCGAGACCACAGCACCGCAGATAACGGCGATGGAGGTAAGGGCAATCTTGATTTTAGCGGACATAACAACGATCTTGGCGGCAGTGAAATCAATTATTGTTGCGAGCGCGAGGATTGAAAAAGTTGCTCTCTTCAGACTCCTCGACTTCCATAGGTGGATAGAGCCCTGACTCCATGAAAGGTCTCACTTCAGACTCGATCCTTGGTGTCTTAGAGATCGTCTCTTCCGTATAATTTGTTGCACTCTCGGTGTCGGGAAGAATACGTGGTCTGACAAAAATCATGAGTTCTCGACGTTCATCTTCCTCAAATTTCCGAGTAAAAATTGAATCTCCAATAACGGGTAGGTATCCCAAGATTCCCATCCTCGACTCAGATGTGCGGGTGTTATATTCCTGAAGGCCTCCGAGGATGATTACATCGCTATCTTCCACACTTACAAATGATTCTGCGACTCGATTGCCGATGATGGGTTGATCGTTTCCGTCAATGGAAATTTGCCCGGCCAAATTATCAATCGTTTGAGTGATCTCCAGTTGGATTTGACCATCGGATCCAATTAGGGGAGTCACGGTCAATTCAAGGCCAATGTTTCGATAGGTTACCTGGCTCCGCGTTGAAGTGCCGGTTGAATCTGTCTGGCTGCTCGTGATGACGGGCCGTTGCTGGCCAACGGTGATGGTTGCCGGTCTAGCATGAGTGGTCAGAATTTGTGGAGCATTGAGCACTCGTAAGGTACCATTTCCAGCTGCTGCGCGGATTGCGAGATCGAGGTCAAAGTCCCGGAAAACTCCAGCGGCTGAAGCATCGGCTATGTTTCCGTCGGTAATATCTAGTCCGGAATCATCCGCACTTATCGATATTCCGCTCAGTGCCCAAACTCCGTTTGCCACATCAAGATTCAATCCCAGTGCATCGATTCCCCTGGTGTGATTTTCACTGAGGGTGACCTCGGTGATTATGACCTCAATCAAGACTTGAGGTAGCAACACATCTAGGCTCTTCAATAGGATCTCTAGCTGCGAGATATCTGATGGTGTGCCATAGGCGATTATGGCGTTGGTACGGGGGTCGGGGACAACGCCGACGTATTCGGAAAATTGAACATTTTTACCCGCTGAGTCTGAGGATTCGACTCCGGTGTTCGGTTGCGCCGCTCCTTGGTTTTGTGGGCCTTGCCCTTGCGGATTATTGGCCTGTGGTTGATTGCGATTGGATTGATTGTTTTGTGATTCGCGCTCGGCACGCTCTCGCGCTTGTCTTTGGTTGTTTATGACACTCTCCAAAAGAGGAGATAATTCTTCAGCCTTAGCGTGATTCACCCGGAATACTTGGGTGGTGGTCAAAGGAGAGACATTGATATCCATTTTCTCGATCAATGTCGTCAGGGTCGGTCGATTAGCTGGATGAGTGATGAGAATCATTTGATTGGTTCGCTCGTCTGCTTCAATCGTCGTATCGCCTACCAAGAAACTTTGGAGCGAGCGCTGGATCAAGTTATCAAGGCGTTGTTTCAATTCCCGGCTTTGGGTGTTCTTCAATTGAATAAAGAATATCTCTTCGCGTTGTTGAGCAGGAGAATCGGCGTCTTTGAGAATCTCCTCGACGCGCTTGAGGTTATTCAACGAATCAGTTAGCAAGAGTTTGTTGGATTGTTGAAATACTACTGGAGGCGGGAGACTTGGGGTGAGGAATCGAGAGATGATCTCGATTGCAGTCTCCATCCTCAGATACTGGATTTCGAAGATCTTGGCATAGACCTTTTGCGAATTGAGACTCTCTGGCATGCTATCATCTACGAATTCAGGGGTCAGGGCATTTACCGGGGTGTTGATCGGCACCGCCCGCAAGAATTTTTCATCTAATGGTATGATCGACAGTGAATTCATACTGAGCACACTCTCGACAGCTCTGATCGCCTCTTCACGGGTCAATGGGCCCTGAGAATCGAAATTGAAAGTCATATTCGGAAGCGTTTGTGGGCGCAAAATTATGCGCCCAGTGACAAACTCCAGGAACTTCAGGACTTCGTCTGCGGGCATGTCGACCATGACTACGGTGTCTATAATGTCGTCTTCGGCGAGTCCCTCGGCCGGGTTGATCTGCGCAAGCAGTGGTGACCCTATGGCGAGGATTAAGAGAGATCCGATACAGGTTTGGATACGATTAAACATGACAAAAGTGGCGTGGACTACAGGGCTATATTCTTGAGTTCAAAAGACGAAACCACGAATTTCGCAGTGTGTTCAGTAGGGCGTGATCGGTTGGCTGAAATGTCCATGTTTTCAATGACTAAGTATGGGGCTTCTGCTTGAAGAGCGTTACAGAATTCAATAATCGGGCGCAGCCCAGCGCGACGGATCGAGATGCGGATTGAATGTGTATTGAAATCTTCATTAGGAACCGTGCGCTGATTCCCTATGGTGAAATCTAGCTCTTTTTCGCGTGCCAAGTCATCGACCCGCCCAGCTAGCTCTGAGGAGGAGTAGGTCTTGTCGGAGTCGAGTTCGTTGAGCGCTTTTTCAAGATCGAGTTCGATTTCGTCTTTGTCGCTGAGCCAAATATTTTGCTCTTGTATTTGGAAGTTATGACTATTGTAGCGAGTCCAATTAGAGCGCCAGTCTGCGAATTCGGCGCTCATCCACCACAAGACTAAAACGCATAGAATTGCGAAAATTAGAATTTGCTCACGAATTGACATTCGAAAGAAGAATCGGCGTATTTTTTGGATGAACACGTTCATTAGCTGCCTTCTTGCTCACTTTCCGTCTGGTCAGAAGTATCAGAATTTCCAGGACTCAATGCAGCAACTTCGGGTAGCTGCTTGACTTTGACCATCAAGTCGAAGAGGACGCGCCCGCTGCGAGAATTTGTGATTTTATGCTCCAAGGATTCAAAAGCGGCGTTTCCTTGGTAGCTAGAGATGTAATTATTCACTTCGGAGACTGAGGAGCCTTGGAGCTGGAATTCATACTCAGTCGCATTGATCGCTTCTGCCCGTAGAAAGTGTATTTTGTCTGGTCGATTTTCGTTGAGGATGGCCATGAGCGCAAAGGGGCGCATCTGCGATTGTTCAATCGCTGACATTTTATGAAGGAATGCTGTCTGTTCTTCGAGTCGTTCGACGATGGGTCCCTGTTGCGCGATGGATATTTCCTGAAACTCTAAGAACTGCCGTGCGCTCCATTGCACAATTTCCAGAAGAATCATGACAATCGCGACCACAGCCAGTATCGAGAGGGCTTTCCAGACTCGCTTTGATTGGCTGAGCTCTTTCTGACGTTGAAATTTGTAATCCCGGTCGCGCAGATCGACATACCATGCTGAGCTGCTCTCGAGTTCGATCGTATGGATCGGAGCCGAATCTGGCTCGATGCTGGGGTTTCGGAAGATCGGCCATGAGAGTCCAGCGTCGTCATCGTGTTTGGCATCTCCAAGATAACAGTGCTGAAATTTTATAGACTCGGGATCCGAGAACAGAGAGGCTGCTTGGTGTTCCAAGGCTTCTTCGCTCATCTCAGCGTCTAGAGAGAGGGCTTCCACCTCGCTCGCTTGCCCATCTTGGTAAGAAATTGCGACCGCATCAGAGTTGAGCCCGTGGATGATAAGCCCCGAAGCTTCGGCTGGCTTGAAGAGACAAGCCGTGAAGGGTGCTAGTATGGGAAGTTGAGCAGAATCGAATTCTTTGACCCCCGAGGCCCGGGCTTTCTCCAGGGTTGTCGCAAAGGTGAGGATGGTCTTTCGGTCATTTATCAAGATCCAGCCCCAAATCAATTGTTCGATGGGAAAGGGCGAGCTTTGCTCGATTTCGAGTTCAACAAGCGCATCAATTTCGTCTCCCTCAACACCCTCGGGAGCATCAATCAGATCGGTGAAAAAGATCTGTGCAGGCAAGACATGGAGCGCCGCACTGGGAACTGGGCTCGGCGGTGATTCTTCGCTAGGTGCGGTTGGTTGGGAGGGTTCCGACATTCGGGCAAAAGTTTTAGAACAGGATATGTTGGAAGGTTATGTCCACTAAAAACGCTGATTTTCGCGAATACTTAAAACTTTGAAGGGCAGCGGGATTTGGCTACCTTCAATACCTGGGAGTGCGTCGGTCTGGGAGAGATCTAGAAGGGCGACCAGTGAAGTTCGGACATCTCCACGACCGACGGTTACCTGCATTTGTGCGATCGTTGCGACGTCGGTAGTCATGGCACGAAATACCTCGGATTCGGGGAGCGGGTTGATACCAGCATCGGCTAGGGGAGTCTCATCACCGGTGTCGGCTTCGCCATCGGGCCCTACCAGGTATTCGAGAAGGGAGTCAATCGGAGTGCCGTCAGTGTAGGCGAGGGCTTCCAGGAGGAAGGTGGGGGCGGTGTGCACATTGATTTTACCTTCATTATAGAGAGACACGCAGCGGCTGAACTGTCTGAAAATCTCGTTGGGTTGACCTTCCTCATCAAAAAACGCTTCGTCCCAGTGTTCGATCAAGCGTAGATCGTCCAAGGTCGCGAGTCGGGCATTTGCTGGACGGTAGACTGGCGATCGGCGATCGTATGTTGCGTCCTCAGCGCCGTTTGGGCGCTCTTGGTCATCCTCATCAATCCAATCGAAGAGGGTATCGAGCATCAGATCGATATCAAATTCTGAGATCTCGAGGGCAATCAAGAGAGCCCGAAGAGGCTGAGCGCTGGCTTCATTGAGTGGCAGTTTCCCGGATTCATCCACGATGTTGATGCTCACATCGTAACCCTGAGAAGGTCGGTAGTCGGCTTCGCTCAGAGCGCGGCCCCAGCCTTGTTGGGGTCCATAAAGTTTTCCGTCGAAAAGTTTGATTTCTTCTAATGCGGCCATCCCAGCCATCATCGCGGAGTAGGCTTCGCGTTGCAGGTCGGGCCGGTTATCGTGGAGACCTCGGTAAGCGATATCTCGAACGGCTCGCTCAATGATGAAGGTAATCATCAACGAAGCGATGAAGAGCATTCCCAAGACCGCAACCAACACGCTGCCACGCCTCAAAAAATGAGTGTTCTGTGAGGGCATGATCAGAGAATGAGTGGATGGCTGTTGGGATTGGGCAGGGATATTCGGATCGCCTTACCGGGCGTGCCATCTATGGCTTTGAAAGTGAGTTCCAAATATTCGGGCATTCTTAGTAAACCATCATCGCCTTCAATCGGGTCTTCCTCTTTTTCCCAATCTTCCTCTTCTTCCTGAAAATAGTAATAGGCGATATTACTGAGTTGATTAGTAATTTCTAATTTGAAGAGTGCTGGATCATTTTCATTTTCTATTGGCATCAGGCTGGGACGCCAAAGGAGGATGAAGTCTTCAGCATCAGTGACTTTCAAAAAGCATTGGAGGGAAGATGGAGTGATGTCGCCGTAGGTGAAGAGCGGGTTCGGCTGAGAGAGTTGGAATCTCAAATATTCGGGCTCGCGGTTCTCGTCGCCTGGAAGAGTGGACCATTGCAATTTCTGCTCAGAGGCCTGACTCTCCAGCATGACTTGACGGAGGAAACCGGAGACTCCTTGGATGTGCTCGTCGTGGGCATTCAGAAAGGTCTCACGCGAGTATGCTTGAGCGGTTGAGTACAGAAAGCTTGCCATCGCAGCCATTACGATCCCAGAGATCGCTACCGCGAGGATGACCTCGATCAGAGTGAATCCAGATCTTTTCGAAGTGCCTGAGCTTGGGGAGCTTACTGCCATTGCCTGGTAAAACGTTCGGCTTCTCTATTTTCCTTCTTATCGTTCAAAAGTGTTTCCCGGTCGATGGGGTCCATCCATCCTTTTCGGTAGAGATAAACGGTGAAGGTGTCTGAAAACTCCGGGTAGGTATCGCTCTCAGGGAGTTCGATTTTAAACTCTACACGGAGCAGATCGAGGGTTTCAGTCTCTTCGATTTCTGCTTCCCAACGAGCCGTGTTGTTGTTTGGGAGGGGGACATCTCCGCCGTCTTCGAAGGTCTGGCGATCATGGTTCATCATAGCCCGGCGCGCGACAAATTCTACATCGTGGTAAAGGCTGTCATTGGCTTCGAGGGATCCTACCGCATTGACAGCGTTTATCATGGCCTGAGCAAGTACTCCGATTCCAACGCCCAGTATGGCCATGGCTAAAAGGACCTCGATTAGACTGAAGCCACGTTTTCGGCTCATCGGGAAGCCTCCTCTGGCTGGATGGGCAGGGATGAAAATGGATCGATTCGCCGACTGTATTCGATCGATCCATCGAGGATTCTTAGGATGAATGGGGTGCTAGCGCGCTGAGGTGAGAATGCGATGCGTTTCAAGGGTGATCCTACATCTTGGCGAAATTCAAAAGGAGTGCGGTTGTGAAACTCGCTGGCTGGGCTTTCGAAAATCACCTCGAGTGGATCCTCGTTTGCCGAAACACCGCGTTCGACAACAATTTTTTCAACGACATTGCCGTTGAGTGTGGAGATCTCAAAGGCGCGTTCTTCTTTATTCCAGCTCAGGTAGGTCCACTCCTGTTCGGAAATCGCGGCGATCCGGGCTGTGCGAATCGCATGGAGTGCCACGTTTTCGGGTGGCTCTGAATTCCCGCTTTCACCTAGCATGTCGAAGTTTACAATGGTAACTGCCGTTGCCACTCCAATTAACGCGAAAACCAGAACGATTTCGATCAAGGAGAATCCGCGAACTTCTCGGCAATTTGCGTGCGGCATTCTCGGGTGTTAGGAATTTAGTGGCGCGCCGCTCTCTATTGAGATCCGCCGGTTTGCCAATTGCCGATGTCATCGGCGGTGCCCGATTGGAGGTCGGGTCCCGATGACCAAATGTCGTAACCGCGTGGGTTGTTGGATCCAGGAAATCTGTAATTATAGGGAGTATTCCACGGATCGTTGGGAAGCTGCTCCATGTATGGCCCGCGCCACCGTCCTGCTTTTCCGGCAGGCGCGGTAACCAAGGCCCGCAGGCCTTCCTCACTCGTCGGATAGGTGCCAATGTCTTTTTTATACATGGTGAGGGGCACTTTGGCGGTTGCGGTGACCCACATCTTGGCTCCGTCTTCTTGGCCAGCTCCGAAAATGCCATCGACGTTCTGCACCAGCACGACCGCGAGGATGCCGATAAGTGCAAACACGAGCACGATTTCAATGAGTGAGAACCCACCGTTTCGGGGATGGCGTTTTTGAGTAGAAGTGCGATCAATCATTGCTGAAATACGATTTTAAAGTTAACCCACCCAGTGGCGGAGCGATTGCAAGAGAAAGGTTTCGAGGGCAGCGGTTTCCTTGAGATTGACTTCTAAAAGCCGTGTTACGTGTTCCAAGGATTCCACACTTTTTTGCAATGCGCGCACTTTTTGCGGGGCAGCCTCAAGTAGGCTACATCCAACAGAACGCGTACGCTGCTCGATTTCCTTCAAAAGTTTGTTGCGTAGGCCCTTGGAGGTGCCTGCCTCCAGGGCCGTGAGCTGTTCATCTGAAAGCGTGTCGAGGGGGAGTTCTGCTTTGCGTTTTTCCCAAGCGGTATCGCTTAAGATTTTAAGAATGGTTTCAAAGCGAAAAATGAGCCCGTACACCGTTAGGGTCAGGCGGGTGATTTCGCTGCGGTTGGAGGCATCGAGGGCGACCAACCCGAGAATCCAACTCTCATAATCTTGTAGCCATTCCTGCCAGCCTGAGTCATCGACCGGAGGTTCAACTGCGGGGACGTGGAAGAATTGACAACGGCTGCGAATGGTATCGAGCAGCTCGTAAGGTCGCGTGCTGAGCAAAAATAAATTGGTGTCGATCGGGGGCTCTTCGAGAGTCTTCAGGAATGCATTGGCGCTCGTTGCATGCATCCGCTCAGCCTCGTAGACAATACCTACTTTGCGTTCCCCTTGACTCGCTGAATGCTGGATTTTCCGAGTCAATTCCCGGGTATTCTCGGCGTTGATTTGCCGCATTTTATTTGCAGCGCGCAAGGTGAAACAGTCTGGGTGCTCCAGAGGATTATGCGAACTCTGGACTTCCAATAAATCCCGGGAGACCTCAAGCGCGGTCTCTTCAAGAGTGTCCAAACTCTCTCCAAAGAGCAGGATAGCTTGAGCGAGACGGTTGTTCGAGAGGGCGCGATTTAGGACTTGGAAAGCGCGAGTATCTCTAATCTGCGTAGGCAAAGCGTTTACAGATTTCTTCCCAGATTTGTGATTCGATCACATCCTCAGCTTGGGTACCATCAAAGACGACGAATCGGTCGGGCACTTCCTGAGCGAGCACTAAATATCCTTCTCGGACAGATTTGTAAAACTCGATGCTCTCCTCTTCCATGCGATCCGGAACGTCCGAACTCCGCATGCGGACTCGTTTGTAGCTAACCTCTGGAGGGACATCGAGTACCACAGTCAGATCAGGAACGAGGCTTCCCGCTGCGAAATCATTGATCATCCGAACCGGATCCTCTGACAACTGACGCGCGACCCCTTGATACACCGTGGTCGAATCTAGAAAACGGTCGCTCAGGATGGTCTTACCCGATTCGAGTGCCGGAAGGATGACCTCGCGGACTAGTTGAGCGCGGGCCGCAGCAAATAGTAAAAGCTCTGACTCAGAAAATAGCGAACGTCCCAATTCTGAATGCTTTAGAAGGTGGCGAATCTCCTCGCCGACTTCTGTGCCTCCGGGTTCCCGGGTCACGATGACTTCTTCATCAGATTGTTGATATAGACGAGCGATGCGGCTGATTTGTGTGGATTTTCCACAACCTTCAGCCCCTTCGAACGAAATCAGAATCCCGCGTGAAGTCCCGGGATCAAATACTTCCTCAGACATATTTTTACACTTACGGGGCAGAAAACCTAAAGTAAAGGCAGGGTTTTAAAATAAACGAGCCTTGACGCTCAAACACCCTTTTCAGCAGGACCGTCTGGATTGGTCTGGCTCAAAGCCCAGATGACGTAGGCCGGAGCCGCCTCACGTGCCCGACATGCCAACCATTGAGGATTATCATAAGGATGGTGCTGCTGAATGAATGCTGAAATGTCTGCCGCATGAGATTTCGGGAACTTTACTGTCAATCGATACTCGGTCTCGCGAGTCAATTTACCCATCCATCGATAGGTACTTTTAACAGGGCCGTCCAATTGCACACAGGCTGCCAAGCCTTCGGCCACAAGCCGGTCCCCGAGCGTTTGGGCATCATCTTCATTAGCGAAGGTGGTCCAGCCTATCATCAGTTTTTTCATGCGAAGGGTCTCCCTAAGGAATTCAATATGTATCGACTCGCATTGATAAAAATCTACCGCAGCCCCGTAATTGTCACTTAATCGTAAGGAATGCGCTTCGCTAAGCCGATAGGATCATCTAGATAGAACCGTCTTCGGTCGTTTGACTGATTCTTCGCAGTGACTCAGGTAAGCGTTCCTACAAGCCGAGTGCTGCCTTGATGTCCGGGCGTTTCTTCACCGCTTCGATGAACTCTCCGGTATCGAAGTCAGCGACCAAGAAATCGCCATATTCCAGCGTCGGAGTCATTGATTGGCCGCTAATGGACTCCATGCGTTTCCGCGCATTTTCATCACTGCGGACATCCTTGATCTCCAGTTTCACACCTTTCGCTTTGAAAAATCTTTCTGCCTCGATGCACCATGGACATCCCGATTTTATATACATGATTGGTTTCATAGATAGGGTCTTTGTTTAAGAATAGGGAGTTTTGAGACAGTATGTTTTCCTGAATGCAAGACACATTGGGTCCCGTCCTTGTCAAATTCTAGATTAGGAACCATATTAACGGTTTTGCAATGCAGGGGACCATTCACATCAAAGGTGCGCGGGAGCACAATCTGAAGAATTTGGAGCTCGAAATACCGCGAGAAAAGCTGGTGGTGGTGACAGGGGTGAGTGGTTCGGGCAAATCCTCGCTCGCATTCGATACGATTTACGCTGAGGGATACCGCAAATACATTGACAGCCTTTCGACGAAAGCCCGCCAGGTCCTTGAACAAATTTCGCGTCCCGATGTAGATTACATCCACGGTCTTTCGCCCGTCATTGCGATTGAGCAGCGGACCGCTGGTGGATCGAATCCGCGGAGCACCGTAGCAACGGTCACAGAGATTGCTGACTATGCGCGATTGCTGTGGTCGGTGAAGGGTGAATCATTTTGCCCGAAAGACGGTGGCCGAATTTTGCGACGTAGTCTTGACGATTGTATCCACCGTATTTTTCAAGAGGCCGAGGGATCGCGAGTGATGATTCTGGCTCCCGTTTTGGATGCAAAGCCAGCGATTTTGCGTGAGGAGCTACCTCGGTTTCGACAGCGCGGGTTCTCACGCATTCGTATTTATGGTGAAATTCAAGAGCTTGAGCATCCAAATTTGGTGCGCCCCGGTAAAGATCCTGTGAAGGTAGAACTGGTGGTTGATCGAGTCGTTCTTCGGCCAGATCAGCGTTCGCGGATTGCGGATTCTCTGGAATTAGCGTTTCGTGAGGGTGCAGATCAAGCTGTTATTATGTCACAGGAAAGCCGTGACGCTGAATGGACCGAGTTTACTGTATCGCAGCACCTCGCGTGTGAAATCTGCGGCACGGTCTATCCATCACTCACTCCAAAACACTTCTCATGGAATCACGTCGACGGAGCTTGTGAGACATGTGGAGGCCTAGGGACCGTACGTGATTTTGTCGACGAACTTCTGGTGCCTGACACCAAGAAATCTGTTAAAAACGGCGCTATCAAACCGTGGCGACTGGGATCAAAAGCGATGATTATCAAGCGTAATGCGATCTTGAAGCAACTCGCTGAGCAGCTGCCTTTTGACCCTAATGAATCGTGGGAAACACTCGACCCGGATATCAGGCAGGCGATCCTTCGCGGGACTGGAGAACGTCTATTCTCGTTCAAATTGAAGCCAGGCAATACCAAGCCTGAACTCATGCCGTTTGCCGGAGTCATTGCCGATCTTGAGGAATCTTTTCGGACGAGTTCGAGCGATGGCCTTCGCGCAAAGTTGAGCTTGTATCAATCTTCTAAGATATGTCCAGACTGCAATGGATCTCGATTGAACAAGCAAGCGGTCTCTGTAAGGCTTGAAGGGAGGACATTTCCTGATTTTCTTAATGCCAGCATTGCTGAAGCTTCTGAATTTGTGGATGGAACGATGTTGGGAAATTCTGAATACAATCCAGTATCCGATGCAATTTCAGGGCTGTCACAACGCCTGCATTTTCTCAAAAAGGTCGGCTTGGGATATCTTGGTCTAGATCGTCTTTACAACACGCTGTCGGGCGGAGAAGCACAGCGCGTAAGATTGGCTACTCAACTCGGTATGGGCTTGGTGGGCGTTGTCTATGTATTGGACGAACCGAGTATTGGCCTTCACGCGGTAGATAATAAACGCTTAATTCAAACCCTGCTAGAATTGCGTGACCGCGGGAATAGTGTGATTGTCGTGGAGCACGATGAGGAGACCATGCTGGCGGCGGACCAGCTGATTGAAATCGGCCCAAGTGCCGGTTCGTCAGGCGGGGAGCTGATCTTCCAAGGCAGTCCCCTGGAATGTATGGATGCGCGCCGAAGTCGGACCGGTCCTTTTCTATCTGGGGAGTCCCGCATATCTCGAGAAGCTTCTCTACGGGGTGGCGGCGGATCGCAGATTCTCATTGAAGGTGCCGCCGAGCATAATTTACAGGGCGTGGATGTCGGCATTCCTCTAGGCTCATTGACGGTAGTCTGTGGAGTATCTGGATCTGGCAAAAGTACCCTTATCAATGATGTGCTCGGCAAAACGGCAGCCTTTAAATTGAATGGTGCGCGCGATTTGCCGGGTAAGCATAAGGGCGTCTTTGGGCTGGAGCAGCTATTATCGGTTATTCGCGTTGATCAGTCACCCATCGGACGTAGTCCGCGTTCGAATCCAGCGACATTCACCAAAATATTCGACACACTACGCGACTTCTATTCAAAAACGTCGCTGGCTAAGATTCGGGGCTACAGTGCCAGTCGTTTCAGCTTTAATATCTCAGGAGGCCGCTGTGAGCGTTGCAAAGGGGATGGTGTGATCAAGCTCGATATGCAGTTTCTTGCTGACGCCTACGTGGAATGTCCTAGTTGCAACGGGAAGCGCTATAATCGAGAGACCCTCGAAGTCATGTTCAAGGGGCATTCCATAGCGGATGTCTTGGATATGACCGTATCTGACGCCTTGATACTTTTTGAAAAAGTCCCGAAGCTCCGCGAACGCTTGGAGACCCTTGCAACGGTGGGGCTAGGTTACATAAAGCTGGGGCAACCGGCGCCTACGCTCTCTGGCGGCGAAGCCCAGCGTATTAAACTATCCTTGGAACTGAGCAAACGCAATCAAGGTAAGACGCTCTACATTCTTGATGAACCAACTACCGGTCTTCATGCTGCCGATATTCAGCGCCTAATGGATTTATTATTTCGTTTGAGAGACCAAGGTAACACAATTGTCGTAATCGAGCATAATTTGGATGTGGTGAACCTTGCAGACTGGATTGTTGAGATGGGCCCAACTGGAGGAAACGAAGGTGGACATTTACTCTTTTCCGATGAGAGAAGTCTGTTTGATAAAGCGGAAACGCCCACAGGTAAGAGCCTCGCCGGGCATTTAGAAAAATTTTCCATAATGGGGCGCTAACGCCGCTGGCGGATTAACTGAGTAGGGGCTTCGACTATGTGCTTTGGACGGTGATTGAATGCCTCTCAAAAAATTACATATTTGAGTGCCTTGATCGACTCGAAATCAGAACTTCAATTTTTTTTTGCTTGTTCTGGCATATCAATCGCTTAGGACGAAAGCGTGAAATCGCAAGCTTTGCCGTCTAACAAACCGATGACTGCTTCCAAATGTGGAGACAGTTCGGCATGGCATGCGTGGAAAGTGGCCTGGCGATGGCGTGTAGACAAAAATTAAAATTTTTCAAACCACTCATCCCGGCCGCGAACTCTAGAAAGATCGCGGCCTTTTTTGTCTCTCAATAAATTAGGACTTCAAATCAAAACATTTCCAAAACCATGAATACCCTTTCCGAAAAACCAACTCGCATGCACCTCGAAAACATCGCTTTTTACGGGCGAACCTTCGAGGAATATTGCTCGATTTTTAAACTGGAGCCGTCCGAATTGAGTGAATTGCGAATACTTGACACGGCATCGGGGTCAGCTTCTTTCGCTGCTGAAGCGGCTCAGCGTGGTATAGACATTACAGCTACCGATCCACTTTACGATCGTTCTGCGACTGCTCTAGGCCGCATTGGTGCAATGGACATCGAAAATGTCATTGCACGTGCACGACAAACTGAGAGCGTCTTCACATATAGTTATTATAAGTCCATGGATGAAGTCTACCAAGCTCGCTACCGGGCGATGCGCGGATTCATCGAAGACTATCCCTCGGGCCGTGCGTTGGGGCGTTACCAATCGGCTACGTTGCCACATTTACCATTCAGTGATGGAGCCTTCGACCTGGTACTGAACGGACACTTTTTATTCCTTTATGCCGAAAGGTTGGGAGATGCGTTTGTATTTAACGCAGTGAGCGAGTTGCTGCGTGTCTCTCGCCGATCGGTGTTCCTTTATCCCTTGATTCAACTTAATGGTGAACGGTACCCTTTGATGGATGAGCTTGTGAAAAAACTCGATTTCGAGGGAGTCTCTTCGGAGTTCAGACCCTTAGACTTCGAATTCTTCAAGGGGGCGAATCAATGCCTGAAATTGCGAAAAACATGAAACGTATTGTAATTCTCGTTTTTGAAAAAGCTGAACTTCTCGATTTTTGCGGTCCGTTTGAGATACTTTCGAGTTTAGGAACGGAAGACCTGGAACCCGTTGAAGTAATGTTGTGGCATCCTTTGGAGGAACGTGAGATTGAGTCTGCCAACGGGGCCTCGGTGATCGCCGATGAAGTAGAGGAGTTACCGGAAGATACCGTGAATTTACTTGTGATTCCGGGTGGCTTCGGATCACGAACCTTTCTCAAAAACCCAATTGCGATGGAACGCTTGGCCGCTGCTTGCGACATGAGTGAGCGGGTTCTGAGCGTCTGTACTGGAGCGAGGATTCTTGCCGCAATGGGGGTTTTAAGGGGTCTTTTTGCAACGACCCATTCGAGTGCCCAAGTAGAGTTAGCCGAGAATTATCCTGAGATAATATGGGACTTCTCGAAACGATTCCACGATAACGGAAAATGGATCATTTCGGCAGGAGTTGCTTCGGGGGTCGACGCGGCTTTGTATTGGATTGGCATCACATATGGGGAATCGCGGCGTTACGAAGTGGCGCAGACGGTTGAGGTCCCGCTGATGGCAAACATGGCGATATTTGGAGGCTTGGCTTATCAGGTAGTCGACGCTTTTTGCACGGATCAGACATTTTCTGGAAACCCGGCGGCGGTTTGTATCCTGGATGAAGAATTGCCGGACTCTGTTCTGCACGCGATAGCTGCTCAGCACAATTTGAGTGAAACGGCTTATTTAAGGTTTGCTGAAATGCGGGAAGGCGTGCCGGTGTATCGGTTGCGTTGGTTCACACCCGAAGTCGAGGTTGATCTTTGCGGACATGCCACTCTTGCGTCGGCTTACGTTGTATTCGATCTAAATCAGTCATGGGAGAAAGTCATATTTATCTCAAGGAGCGGTGAACTTGTCGTTGAACGATGTTCTGAAGGACTGCAGATGGACTTTCCTCTCCTTAAGTATGAGGATGGCCAGTCGGCGGACTTGGAAGGTATCTCGATGCCTGGGTCAGTAATCGCAATTCAGTCAGGAATGGATCTAGCGGTTGTGGTTGATGATGCGCAGGCATTGATTGATTGGCAGCCTCCCCTTTTAGAAATTGCTGCTTTGCCCTATCGGGGATTGATAGTGACTGCAGCACACTTCGAAGATGGATACGACTTCGTTTCCCGTTTCTTCGCGCCTCAATCTGGAGTGCCAGAGGACCCGTTCACAGGATCCGCGCACTGCTGGTTGGTCGCTTACTGGAGTGAGGCCCTAGGCAAAGAAACCGTAACAGGTCTGCAAGCATCCAAACGCCAAGGTCGTGCCGTCTGCACCATAAGTGGGAACCGAGTCTTCCTCTCGGGAGCCGCCTCCCTCTATTCAACAGCATACATAGCCGCAGAAAGGCTCGTAGAATCAGAATAAATTAAACAAGTTTAAACGTCATTGAGTAGACTAAAATAAGGGACTGAGTTAAATATGTTGACTTTCGATGAACTGGATTTGATGGGTTTATGGATGAGGAGTCGTAGGGTTTATGGGGCTAAGGAGTGTTGTGTGTATCATTGTGTTTCGCGGACTGTGAACGGGGAGCTTTTGTTTGGCGTGAAGGAGATGGAGGTGTTGAGGAAGATCCTGCGGCAGGGGGCTGCTTTTTCGGGGGTGGAGCTTTTGACCTATGCCGTCATGGGGAATCATTTTCATGCGCTGGTGAGGGTCAGAGC
>JBCCBL010000005.1:0-24447 GCA_039034055.1 Verrucomicrobiota bacterium
ATCATCTCCCACACCGTATCGCCCGGCTGCCAAACTGAGGCAGCAGAAAAGCGTTTCAAGAGGGTGAAATCAATCGGAGAACTGAGTTTAAACATCACCTGGCGATCAACCCCCAACCATTCCGCAGTTCTTATTGCCCCACGACAATCGAACCACTCGGCCGGCTTGAGCCATTCGCAGAAAGCACATGCGTCCTCGTAAAGCCCAAGGTATTGGAGAATCAGTGACAAAGCACAAGTGGGCCTCGCGTCGCGGGGAAATTGGTGATGGTCGAAATTGCCTTTTTCGGGTTGATGCAAATGGCCAACATCGACAACGGCCACACTTGGATTTTCAATATCCGAGGTTTCGGGTTCCTGGCGAAACACCGGGAGGTTGTATTCCGCGATCAATAGGGAGCAGGCTAAAAACTCATCTTTGTGCGCACCGCCGGGATGGGTCACGATCTTTTGAAAATCCGTCATCCGGAGATGCTAAACCCCGAAACAAAATATTAAACTCTATTTTCGGAAATCACTACCAAGGCAACAGATCACCCGTCTCGGAAAAGAAGCACCCCGTCTGCTTTGGAGTCACTTTCTCGAAAATATCTAGCATATTCCTCACTGACTCTGATACGCTACTCGTCGCATTGGGACCGCCCATATCAGTCTTCACCCACCCAGGGCTCTGCATGAAAACCGAAACTTTCCTGGGAGCTAAAGCCTGAGCTAGCTGGACCCCCGCCATGTTCATCGCAGCTTTACTGATCGGATAGGCGAATCCTTTGAAACCGTTGTCTTTGGTCAATTCCATGCTGCCCACGCGCGAGGTGATCATCGCTACCCGGGCGTTTCGCGAGCGCTCCAGAAATGGAAGCATCTCTCGGGTGATGACGAGCGGGGAGAGCGCATTCACCCGGATAGATTCGATTATCCGATCCTCCGATAACTCCTTAATTGTATCCCAATGCGCAATACCCGCGTTGTTAATCAAGAGATCAATGACCGAATGCATCTGTCGAAAGTATGCATACAAGCTCTTGCGATCATCGGCATTGTCGACCTCCAGGGTCAAAATCTCCAACTGCTTGGGAAAAGATTGTCGGATGCGACGTAATTGAGTCGCGCTCTCAGGGCTGCGGCACGTAGCAACAACACGGTACGCTCTCCGAAGTAATTGCTGGGTAAATTCAAGCCCAAGTCCACGGTTTGCTCCTGTAACTAGGGCCAAAGGATATTCGCTCATATATGATAATCAAAAATCAATAAGTTATCCCTCACTTGCAATATTAAATCGTAAAAATTGTAAAAATTGTAAAACCAAATCAGCGACGTGATCGGTAGCGCCTGCGGCCTCGAGAGCTTTTCCCCCTTCCGCTAGAAGGTTTCTTGAATGACCCCGATTTCAGACTCTCGATTTGATCTCTAATTACGGCGGCTCTTTCGAATTCTAAAGCCCGAGAAGCTTCTAACATCTCTTCTTCAAGCTCAGCAATCAATCCCGGAATATCTTCCACATCCTCAGCAACCGCCTCGATTGCATTTTCATCGGCATCCGGACGGCCGACATGCAGGCTCTGCTGGTCGCCTCGCTTCACTGATCGCGGTACAATCCCGTGCTGCTCATTGTAGGAGAGCTGCTTCTCTCGACGACGGTTAATGACTGCAAGGGCTTTGTTTATAGAATGCGTCATAATATCGGCATACAAAATCACTCGGCCCTTTTCATGACGAGCGGCCCGCCCAGCCGTTTGCACAATACTCGTTTCACTACGCAGGAAGCCCTCTTTATCTGCGTCGAGGATCGCTACAAGTGCGACTTCCGGGAGATCCAGACCTTCTCGGAGAAGATTCACCCCCACCAACACATCAAAATCGCCCCGCCTTAACTTCCTCAAGATCTCGATGCGCTCAATCGCATCTATATCTGAGTGAAGGTATTCGACGCGGATTCCTGCTTCGCGCAGGTATTCACTCAGGTCCTCTGACATGCGTTTAGTCAGAGTCGTCACTAAAATTCGCTCATTCGCTTCGACCGACTTTTGGATCTCTCCCATGAGATCCTCGACCTGTCCCTGGATCGGGCGAATATCCATACGCGGATCAACCAGTCCCGTCGGGCGAATCACTTGTTCAGCAACACAGTTCGATCGTTCGATTTCGAGATTAGCAGGTGTTGCAGAGACATAAAGGGTCTGACCGATGATGCTGTCGAACTCGCTCGGCGTCTGCGGCCGATTGTCAAGGGCCGACGGGAGGCGAAATCCGAAATCGACTAGACGTTGTTTTCGAGAACGGTCGCCATGATACATACCGTGAATTTGCGGCACCGTCACATGGCTCTCATCGATCATTAATAGAAAGTCTTTCTGGAAAAAATCGATGAGACACCAGGGCCGCTCTCCCGGCTTTCTCCCACTCATATGCATCGAGTAATTCTCAATACCACTACAAAAGCCCATTTCCTGAAGGAGTTCGATATCATACTCCGTGCGCATGCGTATGCGCTGAGCCTCGAGGAGTAGGTTCTTTTTTTCCAATTCCGTTATCCGCTCTTCCAACTCCGCCCGTATCGCTTTGATAGCTACATCGAGTTTTCGCCGAGGTGTGATGTACTGGTTCGCAGGATACAATCGAAAATCTTCGTAAGCTTCGCCCAACTCACCAGTTAAAGGATCTAGAGCCCGGATCATTTCGATTTCATCACCCCAAAACTCAACTCGAATCGCGCTCTCCATATAGGCGGGAAATACATCCACAACCTCCCCACGCACGCGAAAGGTGCCTCTTTTGAGCTCAATATCATTGCGCTCATAGAGGATTTCGACCAGCGATTGCAAAAAAGCATCCCTCGATCTTTGATCACCGGTTTTAAGCGGAATCATCATCTCCTTGAAATCATCGGGAGAACCCAATCCATAAATACACGAGACACTTGCGATCACAATCACATCCCTGCGGCTGATCAATGAACTCGAGGCAGCGATTCTCAGGCGCTCGATTTCATCATTTATCGAGGAATCTTTCTCAATGTAAGTGTCCGTCGCCGGGACATAGGCCTCGGGCTGATAGTAGTCGTAGTAGCTGACGAAATACTCGACGGCATTATTCGGAAAAAATGCTTTGAATTCCGAATACAATTGAGCCGCCAGAGTCTTATTGTGCGAAATTATGAGTGCCGGACGCTGCAGTCGCTGTATGACATTGGCCATGGTGAAGGTTTTACCAGAGCCCGTGACTCCGAGTAACGTCTGGTATTCATTTCCAGCCTGAATTGAATCCACCAAGGCATCGATAGCCTGAGGTTGGTCACCAGTCGGACGGTAGTCTGCTACAAGATCGAACTTCACGGATAACAAGATTTACGCCGCGGTCAGGGATGCAATGCTGCGATGCAGTTTATATGGACAAGTGATCCGCAGAACTAGCTCAGCTCAAGCTGCTTCAAAAGTGCCCGCTCGACGAGCAGTTCAGCAATTTGAACTGCATTTAGAGCTGCCCCCTTCCAGAGCTGGTCCCCAACCACGAAGAAAGATAATCCATTCTCAAAGGCCAGATCCTTGCGTATGCGGCCCACCCCACAAGGGACCTTCGAGGCGTAGTCCAATGGCATCGGGTAGCTCAAACTGTCTAGATCATCAACCACCTCAGAGCCGGCAAATTCTGCAATCACCTGACGCGCACGTGCGACGTCGACTGGTTTCTCGAACTCAGCCTGAACCGCGATTGAATGCGCGCGCAATACGGGAACCCTCACGCATGTAGAGGAAGCCTTCAGACTCGGAAAATCGAGAATTTTGCGACTTTCGTTCACAAATTTCATCTCTTCCTTGGTATATCCGTTTTCAAGGAAAACATCGACCTGAGGAATCAAATTAAAAAGTAGCTGGTGCGCAAATGCATCCACCTCAATGGCCTTCCCAGCTGCCCAAGCCTTCGCTTGGGCTTCGAGTTCCGCCATACCCGGAGCCCCCGCACCGGAAGCCGATTGGTAAGTAGAGGCAAAATAACGGACGAGCCCGAACTCACGGTGCAAAGGATACAAACCCATCAAAGTGATTGCCGTCGAGCAGTTTGGATTAGCAATGATCCCCTGATGGTCGTGCGCTGCATCTGGGTTAATCTCCGGGACGACGAGAGGACAACGCTCATCCATTCGAAAAGCCGAGCTGTTGTCAATGACGACACACTCACGCTTCGCTGCCTCCCAGCCTAGCTCTTTGGAAACCGAAGATCCGGCACTAAAAATAGCGATATCCAACTCAGCAAAAACATCCGCCGTGGTCTCTTCAATGAGATAAGTTTTGCCGGCGAATTGGATCGTTTTGCCGGCTGAACGCGCCGAAGCAAACAAGCGAATTTCCTTGGCCGGAAACTCCCTTTCAATTAGCAATTCGAGAAGCTCCCTGCCGACGGCTCCGGTTGCTCCCACGATTCCAATGCGATATTGATGTGCCATGACTAATGTGACTGAGACAAACTTACCTAGGTGGATTCAATCCCGTTGCCAAGACCTTTCCCAGGAGATTCCACAAGATATTCTCTGGGTTTCAATCCCGGAACAACGCTTGCGCCACTACCATAACCAGGACCTCGAAAATGTTTATACCATTTCGACGAGTAAAGCCCCACCATCTTGCATCGAAAATTCATTTGGAACCCCTACCGGCATGCACATCGTCGCGGACAAAATTGGGGAAGGAGCGAACGCGGGCACTATTTTTGAGTCGCGTGTTCCGACACGGCACGTCTCAGACCTCAGCCCAGACGAGCAACGGAAAAACTACGTCACCACCCGAATAATGCGGATGCGCGGACTCGAACCGGGTCACAATGCCGGTCCTGGACGCGACACCTATGATCGCTACGTCTACATCCATGGGACCAACCATCCCGAACGCATTGGAAAACCGTTTTCCGGAGGCTGCGTCGAGCTTAAGGATTCCGACGTTATTTTATTATTTTCGAAAATCGATACTGGCGCTATCGTTGCTATATCTGCTTAAACAATCCTGGTAATTTGCGCCCACAATGAGCCTAGGTTTCTAAGATCCGATAACAATAATTCTAAGATCAATCCGGAAATTGCCGATAGCGGGATAGGCCCTCTACCCCATCCGCGAGTCGGCTGTTTCCCGCTCAATCGAACCAAAACACATGGCTGAAAAACCTGTCTACATCATCGGTCACCGCAATCCAGATGCCGACGCGATCTGTTCGGCAATCGCTTATGAAGCATTCAAACGAGAGAGCGGTGAGACACGATTTAAGGCGGCTCGGTGCGGCAATTCAAACAAACGCATCGATGCGATATTAGGAAAGTTCGAAGTCAATCTTCCCCCGCTCATCACCGATGTCACGCCAAAGATCGCCGACATCATGATCACCCAGGTCCTCAAGGCTCGGACTGATTCGACCTGCGCAGAAGCACTCGATTTGATCGATGAGTTCGATGTGCGCTCCCTACCGGTGGTGGACGACGACAACCGTGTCCAAGGCATCGTCTCCATTTTCCAACTCGGAGAATTTTTCATTCCCAAGCCACGGGAGACCAAACAGATGCGCAAGGTGGTCACATCCATTTCAGCCATCATCAGCGCCCTCAAGGCCCGCGTAGTTCACACTATCGATGCTGAAATCGACGAAGATCTATATGTCCGCGTTGGAGCGATGAATCTCCAGAGCTTCGGGGGATTTCACCGCAACGAAGATATTCCCGCCTCCAAGAGCATCATCGTGGTCGGAGACCGCCACGATATACAGGAAAAATCGATCAACCTCGGTGTGCGCCTTCTGATAATTACCGGAGATCTCGAAATCGAGAAACACATTATCGACCTCGCTCGGGAGCGCGGAGTGAGCCTGATCATCAGTCCATTTGACTCCGCCACAACATCATGGATCGTACGCTCTGCGACCCGCCTTAGCCGGGTTATTGATGATCGTTTCATGACCTTTCACGCCGACGAAACGGTCGAATCAGTCCGCCGCAAGGTCCAGCAAAACAACATTCCCTCATACTTCGTTGTCGACGACGAAGAGCGACTCATCGGGATCTTTTCCCGCACGGATCTGCTCAAACCTGTCGGCAAAGAGCTGGTGTTGGTAGACCACAATGAAGCATCGCAAGCTGTCAAAGGCGTGCGGGACGCAAAAATCGTCGAGATTGTTGACCACCATAGACTTGGAAATTTGTCGAGTGATCAACCGATCCTCTTCATGAACGTGCCGGTTGGCTCTACCTGCACAATCATCGCGAACATGTTTCAGCGCCACAACATCACCCCGACGCCTAATATCGCCGGGATTATGATGGCTGGGATCATCTCCGATACTTTAAATCTTAGAGGCCCGACGACCACTCCAAAAGATCGCAAAATCCTCCAATGGCTCGCCGCGATAGCCGGAATCACCGCCGATGAACTCGCCGATCTGATTTTCTCCTCGGGATCGGTGATCCTCTCGCAGGCTCCCGAACAAGTTGTCCGCTCAGACTGCAAGGTCTACATCGAAGGAGACACCCGCTATTCGGTCGCTCAAGTGGAAGAGCTCGGATTCGACAACTACTGGGACCATGCTGAAGAATTGGACGAGGCCCTCGACAACTTCCGAAATCAAGAAGGCGTGTTCATGGCCGTTATGTTGATCACCGATATTAACTTGCAAGATTCCTTGATGGTATTGAGCGCTCCCGAGGAGGTCTTGGAAAGCATCACCTACCCAAAGGCAAAAGCAGGCTACGACAACATTTTTGACCTACACGGAATCGTTTCCCGGAAAAAGCAGTTGATTCCTTATTTGACTACTTTTCTTCAGGGGCTTGGGATGAATGCATGACCCCTCCTGCTCGTCCGTCTAAGCCGGTTTCCAGCGTCACGTTCTAGTATCATGAAGAACGTTGAAGAATTGCTCCACGCGCACCTCATGTCGCCGGAATACGTACCCGCACGCCTTGAAGATATCGCCTCGCAACTACAGCTAAAGTCCAAACGCGAACTTAGTCAGCTCCAGAAAATCATCCACCGCCGCTTGCAAGAAGGTTCGCTGGCCCGGGTCAAAAAAGAGCGACTATGCCTACCCAAAGATGCTGACCTGGTTGGTGGGACTATCATGTTCCGCCAATCTGGCTCTGCCGTAATCAACGTCGAAAGGCCCGATCGAAAGGACCCTGAAACGTTCGAAGTGCGCGCCGAGGATACGAGTGTCGCGATGCACAAAGACCGCGTCTTGGCACGCAAAGTCAGCACGCACCGTGGCCGCTACCGAAACAACCGCGCAAAGCGCGGCCTACCCTCCGAAGACCGGACTTATGTCAAAGTAATACAAATCCTCGACCGAGCAAATACGCAAATTGTTGGCACACTCAAACGCTCAAGCCATTCATGGTTCGTCATTCCAGATGACCCTCGTCTGGTACAAGATGTTTTAGTTCCCGATCCCCAAGAAGCTCGTATCAAAACGACTCCAAAAATTGATGACAAAGTCGTAGTCAAAGTGCTTGAATGGAAACAACGCCATCTCAACCCGGAAGGCACCATCATCGATGTATTGGGAAAAAGTCACCATCCGATGGCGGAATATAAAGGCATCCTAGTCAAACACGGTCTTGAACCCGAATTTCCACCAAAAGTTGTCGACGAGGTCAAAACACTACCCAAACGGGTCCGTAAGGCTGATCTTCAAGGCCGCTTAGACTGCCGTAATTTAAATACCATTACCATCGACCCGGAGGACGCCAAAGACTTCGACGACGCGGTAACGCTCGAAAATCAAACCGATGGAACCCGTCGTGTCGGTATTCATATCGCCGATGTTGCAGCCTATGTGAAGCCGGGTACCTCCCTCGCGCGCGAAGCCAAAAAAAGGGGCAATTCTACCTACCTCGTTGGTACTGTAATCCCCATGTTGCCATATGCGCTGTCCAATGGAGTCTGCTCCTTGGTCGAGGCCAAAGATCGTCTCACAAAAAGCGTATTCCTAACGTTCGACAAAAAGAATACGATCATCAAAACCGAGTTCGCAAATACGGTCATCCACAGCCGGAAGCGCCTTACTTACGAGCAGGCGCATGCTCTCCTGGAGATTGATGCTATTGAGAAAATCCGCGAAATTCCCCTACCCGCAGCACACCAGACCGGGTTTACCGGAAGGGCACTCAACAGCATGACAGATCAAGAACTCGCTTCTCTACGAGACTTGGTAAGAGATTTTTGGGATATCGCATCGACCCTGCGCAAGCGACGTATGAAAAAAGGATCCCTCGACCTAGACATGACCGAGGTCAAAATCTTTGTCGACGCAGAAGGATACGCCGACCGCATGGAAACGGTCGAACACAACGAAAGTCATCAACTGATCGAAGAATTCATGCTAGCCGCCAACGAGGCGGTCGCAAAAGCAATCGACGGATCTCAGCTCCCGTGCCTATATCGCGTCCACGATTCACCCGACGGAGAAAAACTCGCCGAACTCGAAGAAACCATGGCCGGATATGGGATCGCAACGGGCGACTTGTCCAACCGCAAACACATCGTATCGCTTCTTAAAAAGCTCAAGACTCATCCACAAGGATACACATTAAAGATTCACGTATTGAGAAGCTTGAGACAAGCTTGCTACCGTGCCAGTTCAGACGGACACTATGGCCTTTACAAGGATGACTACACTCACTTCACGTCTCCAATTCGCCGCTACGCAGACTTGGTCGTTCATCAGACTTTTGATCGTTTGTTAAAACGTAACAAGATGCCCTCTGCCCCGGACAAGCTTGATGCTCGCTACAGTGCTTCTCAACTCGCGGGTGTCGGTGAGCACATTTCAATCACCGAACGTAATTCGCAAGAAGCCGAGCGCGACTCCGTCAAATTAAAACTCCTCGAGTATTTTGATCGGCAAACAACTCTAGGTGAGAAAACGCCAATGGAAGCGGTCATCACAGATGTTAAAAACCACGGAATGTTTATTGAAGTCACCTCGTGCATGGCTTTTGGGATGGTTCGGCTCTCCAGCCTCAAAGACGATTTATACATCCTGTCGAGTGACGGACAAACCCTCACCGGACGGCGCAAACATCGATCTTTCTCGATTGGAGATCGAATTAACGTAGTCGTCGAAACCGTCGATCGCTTTAAACGGCAAATGAACTTCACGCTTGCCGACACTCAACCCCCAAAGCCCACTCTTAATGCACAGGCCTCGGAATCCACACAAAAACGCATTTTCAAGCCCAAGCAACTTCGCGCATTACCCAAAGACCGAACCCCAAAACCAATCAAAAAGCGGCGTGGCAAGGGGTCACAAGATCAGGGGCGTGCTTCACCCAAAGCCTCCACCAAAGCAAACCGTTCGTCGTCGAAGCGCCCAACTAGTCCGCGTTCCAAATCGAAACGACGGCGCTCCTAAACCGATTCAGCGGTGAACTCGCAGATCACGGAATGATTGCTTCTGTCCACGAAAATTTCTTTGCCAAAATACCATGCGGATCGTCAGCCACACACTTCCAATCCTACTCGTAGCGGGTCTCTGGGGACAGACTCCCGGGGTGATACCTGGCCTCGATTACATGCCACCCGCGCACCTAGAGCGCGTAGATGAAATGGTTCCAGAGGCTCAAATACTGGATGGGGGTATTCGATTTCGGACGAATCAAAAAGGGGATGGCCCTCTGATTCAGAGCGGGGATCGCGTCGAAGCCATTTACACAGGGCGTCTCTTGGATGGTACCGTTTTCAATCGAAAAACGGGTAGATACCACACCTACCGGTTCACTGTAGGGGCTCAACCACGACAAATTATTCGAGGTTGGGAAATGGCCATGCCCCACATGCAAGAAGGAGGTAAATATACGGTGGCAATCCCCTCTCTATTTGCATACCGCGAAAAGGGTCGTTGGGGGCAAGTGCCACCGCACGCCACGGTCGTCTTCGAGATTGAAATCCTAAATGTGGAGCCCTCAGAAGGTTAATCGCCCTTTTACACTCCTCGCTCAATTCTTGATCCAGTAAACGTCTTTTTGCGTATCCAAACTTTCGAGCTGAGTTGTAAATTCGTAGACACCCCCATTCTTCTCGATTACTCGCCGAGACGCTTCATTGTCGACATCACAGCTTATCAGAATATCTCCAATCCCAAGCTTTCGCGCCTCCAACACTCCCAATCGCAGCATCTCTGTCGCGTAGCCCTTGTTTCGCTCCGAGGGAATGACCACGTAACCAATGTGCCCGCCAAAACTCCTTAGGAAATCGTTCAACTCGTGGCGCAGTGACAAGCGGCCAACCAGCTGATCTCCAACAATACCCACGAAATAGGTGTTAGGGACGAAGCCGTTCAGCAAACCGTGACCTGCTTTCCACGCCGCGACCCGTTTGACATATTCGGGAAATGCTTCTTTCGGGTGGAAATCAAATGCAAATTCAATCGTCTTCGAGTCCTTAGCTAGAATCTTTCGAGCAGCCAAAAATGACTCCTCATCTTCGACCCGAAGTTCTCTCAACTGTAGTCTCTGTATCAACTTAAGCCGATTCCTTATCTGGGATCTTCGAGCAATCCCAACTGCTTACGGAGCTTTGAATCACCCGGTTTATTTAAACTCCAATAGTAAGAACGTTCAATTCGATCCACAAGTTTCGCTATGGTTTTCGTCCCATTACGACCTCCGGACTCGGTCCACCCACGAATAACGTGAGGAAAGCTGGCATCAAAATCGATCGAAAGACTCCGGCCCAGCGCAGGGTAGACAACTGTGTAGGTAGTAAGCTTGCCATTTTGCTCAATCACTCCTTCTGCCAAAGCAGCCTCCGGCCTCAGGTGAGCGAATCGCAGATGTAGCGACCCTGGGATTACCTTGAATTTTCCAACCGGGAGTTCAGTCGGATCAATTCGGATACGGGTCCAGAGTTCATCTTCTAGCCAAACGTCGGTGCCCAGAATCGTCTCATTGATATCCCCGTGACTTTCGAAATAAGAGCGCAACTCGGAGCGGTAGCCCTCATCTTCCAAATTAAATTGAGAGAACGCGTGCCCACACCAATCCTGAATGGTCGTGGTGAGTTTGAGAGCGTGCGGAAAAGCATCTGTATCAATCGGCGCAAAGATTGAAGTCATTGTATTGTATTCGTAAATACCCGTATTGAATTCGCGCATTGCGTTCAATTTAAGGATAGAGGTGGTATTCGGCTCGAGAGTGTCCGCTTTGACCTGCGTCGTTGTCCGAAAAGGCTCTGTCACAAATACGAATACCGCGTAGCCAGGGCGCGCCTCACCATAGCGCTCCTGCTTCAATTCGAAACGAGAAATTTCGGCACCATCGTACCAAAAGTTCTGTATCTGCTCGTCGCTAGGAGCCTTCAGAGAGGCATTCCCAGCATCAGCACTACAAGCAATCCCAGTAATCCCCCACACGAAACATGCAAGGACCCTGAGCTTAGATTCAATCACTAATTTCATACCGTTAGTGAGCCTGTGAAATGCCATTTTTCAAGCATTGCTATTGGCTTGTTCGAATTCTTTAGAAGTTTCTTCGATTCACTGGAGCTGCCCTCGTCTCTAACTCGGCTAGAGCGTTCAGCGAATTATTTGGATTGCCCCCCGTGTTCCTGGGATTCGATCCTAGATGCTCAACTCACTTACCCAATTATTCACCGAGATAGCTGCGAAGCATCCAGATGGTCTTTTCATGCGTTTGGATGCGCTCAATCATGAGATCTTCGGTCTGGTCGTCGCCAGCTTCTGCAGCGATGTCCCGGGCTTTCATTAGATCAGCCACCAAGTGCTCATTGGTTTTGGCAAGGTGCTCAACCATCACTTCGGCCGAAGCGTCTTCTTGAATTTCCTTAAGCCCCGCCATTGACGCGAGGTTTCCCAGGCCCCCCGGAGCCAAAGCTCCGAGCGCACGGATACGCTCAGCAACGACGTCAATCGCTGTGAACAATTCGGTGTATTGCATTTCGAAGGCAGTATGTAGCGCGAAGAAACCCGGACCCCGCACGTTCCAGTGGCAGATGTGGGTCTGGCCCAAAAGCGCGTAGCTATCCGCAACCACTTGCCTCAATGCAGATATAACATTCGTGTTTGTGTCATCCATAATAGTGTAAGAGCGACCCTTCGCTGATTTTATTCACGCAAAATAAATTCAATTAAGCTCTGCGCAAAACTCCTTCAGTCGCACTAATCCTTTCTCGATGACTTCATCTGAAGTCGCGTAACTCAATCGCATATATCCATCGGCACCGAACCCCGTTCCGGATACCACTGCGACCAATTTTTCCTCAAGGATTCGCGCTGAGAAGGTATCGGAATCCATTCCCAGGTCTTGCACCGAAGGAAACAGATAAAATGCGCCCGAGGATCGCGCACAGCGGATACCATCGATTGCATTCAACCCATCCAAAAGCTTATTCCGACGGCGATCAAAATGCACCAGCATACCGGCAACCGCCGCCTTTGAAGCCTCAGAATCTTCGAGTGCTGCAAGTGCACCATACTGGGCAAACGTTGTCGCATTTGAGGTAGTCTGGCTTTGAAGACTCGATACCGCTTTAGCTATCGCAGTAGCCGCTACTAGGGTCCCAAGTCGCCAACCGGTCATAGAAAACGTTTTACTGAAACCACCCACAGTGATCACGTATTCGGCAACCTCAGGGCTAATAGAGGCTGCGCTAAAATGCGAGACATCGTCATAAAGGAGATATTCGTAGATCTCATCCGACATGAGAAAAATTTTACGAGCCGCACAAAATTCAGCGATCTCACGGATTTCCGCTTCGGTATAAACTGCTCCGGTCGGATTCGAAGGACTGTTTAGCACGACGAGTTTAGTATTCTCCGTGACGGCCTCCCGAATCTGGGAAACACTCACTCGAAAGCCATGCTCCATGCCTGCGAAAATGAACTTTGGAGTCGCGCCGGCGAGCTTCGCCATCTCCGGGTAACTCACCCAATAGGGCGCCGGAATGAGGACCTCGTCTCCCGGACCACATACCGCTTGGATCGCCAGCATGCATGAATATTTTCCTCCCGGACTCACCACAACATTGGCGGAAGAGAGTCCAGTAATGCCATTCTCATTCACATATTTATGGGCCAAAGCTTCGCGTAGAGCCGGCAATCCGGCAGCCGGAGCATACTTGGTCTTTCCGTCTTTCAGTGCTTTCGCGGCAGCTGCTTTTATGAACTCAGGAGTATCGAAATCCGGTTCACCTGCACCAAACCCACAGACATCGGCTCCTTGGGCTTTTAGCGCTTTTGCCTTCGAATCCACCGCCAAGGTTGGCGAGGGGGATACGCGCTTTGCCCACGGAGAAAGTTGATCTGAAATACTCATAATAACCCTTTGTGTTAGCACATCCCTTAAAATTGAAAAGAGCAAAAAAAGAAGCTACCCGATATGAGTAGCTTCTTGAATTGAGTGTTATAAGACAGATCAAATTACTTTTTAGCTGGGCGTCCGCGTTTTTTCTTAGGAGCCGGTGCTGCCTTCTTGGGGCGTCCTTTTTTTGCAGGTGCCTTCTTAGGAGCCGCTTTTTTCGCAGGTGCCTTTTTGGGAGCCGCCTTAGCAACTACCTTTTTCTTCGCTGGGCGACCTTTTTTCGCGGGAGCCTTTTTTACAGCAGCTTTTTTCACCACTACCTTTTTCTTTGCTGGGCGTCCCTTCTTAGCAGGTGCTTTCTTTGCTACTGGTGTGGCTTTTTTCGCAGGACGTCCTTTCTTGGCGGGTGCCTTTTTGACGACTACCTTCTTTTTTGCGGGGCGTCCTTTTTTCGCGGGAGCCTTTTTGACGGCAGCTTTCTTAGCCGGTGCTTTCTTAGCCGGTGCTTTCTTAGCCGCGGCCTTCTTTGCAGGACGTCCTTTCTTCGCAGGTGCTTTCTTAGCTGCGGCCTTCTTCGCGGGGCGTCCTTTTTTCGCGGGAGCCTTCTTTGGAGCAGGCTCTGCGACAGCAGGGGCTACCGGAGATGCCGCATATGAAACGATTGCTGAGCGAATTAACTCACCTACGCTTACTTTATTCTTCTTCGCCACAGCGAGAAGGGCGCTCTTCATTGATACGGGCAAGCGAACCGAAAGTTGCTTGTGATCCTTCACCTCACCTTTAAATGACTTTACGTCATAGTTTTCAATGGCAAGGCGAACGATAGCGCTCACTGAGCGAGCGCTGTATTTTTTCTTGAAGCCCTCTAGATCCTTAAACAAATCTTTCGCAAGATCGAAGGTAAGAGGCGCCGTAGTCGTAGATGCAGTTTTTGGCATAATGGACTTAATGTTAGTTACAGTCTCCGCAAACATGTTCACGAGTTATAAATAAGTCAATACGCGAGAGACGTTAAGATGCTTAAATCGATCATTTTTGTGAGAATTTAAATCAAAAACTCAATTATCTTAGAAAAAATGTCTGTTTTCGACAGACATTTCAGATGTATTACCGTTTTCGGAACGCTTAAACCCGCATAAGAATGGGAAAACGGACATCCAATATCAAGGTATTCGATTCTAAATACAGGGAGATATCGGTCTGAAATGTAAAAACCAGGACACCTCGAGGCCCCGGCAAACGGTCCTTGAGCAACCAACCTGGCAGTTCTTTCCCACGTATCATTCTTAAAATACTCACTAGATCGAGGGCATCTCGCAAAGGGATTGCTCAAAATATCAGGTGCTCCGATACGCCAAAATGCTCTATCTCAACGGGCGTCCAAGTCCTGCTGGCGTCCGTATGAAAGGATCGAGAAGGGTTCGCTGAAACCTCGCTTTCAATCAATACCCAGATATGAATGACGAAATCACCGGGTAAAAGTAGATGAGTGTGTAGTGGTTTCATGATTTCAGAATGAAGAACGAACATGCTCCGAATGAATGAATCATTACCCATTTGAACGAGCACTGTTAGAGCGGTATTCTCTCTTTGTTTACAAACAGTACGACGCGTTCAGGCCTAAACACAATTATATCGTAATCAGATCTCTCCTTATTTCGAGAGGCTCGATAAGAATCAGGAATGATCCGCAATGCCCTCGAAATGTCTCAATTTCTTTCAACCAAGCGAGACCTCATCATATCGGCTAAGCCACCTAGAGCCTTTCAAAAGTCATCTGTGAAACGGTAAAGGAATCTTCGGGAATACTCGAAAGATCAAATACTGTATTCGGGACATTTTGATTGAGAGCGGCGGCGCGTATCTCAAAACGAACCTTTTCACGTGAGCCTGAATCCACAAAATCGAGCACCTTCGGTATCGTTTGACCTGAGACCTTCTTAAAACTCAAGACCTTCAATTGGCGAACTAGCTGACCCGATGAGTCAAAATATTCAGCCCGAAGAAGCGCGGTGAAATCAACGTCAACATATAACCTCACTCGAGCAATCTCTCCAGATGTGCTTTCAATGGTTTCTGGCGGTATCATGTCAAAGACATGAGCCGGCCGACCAAGGATACGTTCACTCTTCATCCATTCAAAAGACTTCCAATAAACAAAAGGGAACTGCAGGTCAAAAGCAGTGATGGGGGTGCCCTGTATCAGCGGTTCTGTGGCTACACGCGAGTCATCAACCTTTTCCCAACTTCGTTCTGAGTCTTCGCTTTGGGTCGATGGTTCGTAGATCGCAGCGTCGCCTCCCGCATGAATCAACCAAGATGTGTTGTTCGCTAAATTTTCATTCGACTTTGCCAATTCGATACGCTGCACCGGCCCCTGTTCGTCCCAGGTGCCCGCAAGCATACCTGCATAAATTGTGGGCCTTCCACGCGCGGGGTAATGTTTGAGGTGAAAATCGAATACAAAATCTGAAGCAAGCCTTGTGTTTCGAAAGCGGTGCATAAAAACACGCGCTTCGTCAGGAGTGAGGCTGTCTACCTCGAGCAAGCGCTCCGCAGCGTTTCGAGATGAGCTCGGCTGCGCGGACACATCACAAGTGCTGAGCACAGGGCCCCAAGATAAGGCCGCCACGAATATCGAAGATGGGAGAAAGGTGCGCGTCATAGAATACAATGACACGTTCACACGGTTAAAGTTCGAAGAGAGGAAGACGCCTACTCCTGAGGCTCGATCGTGTCTTCGAGTGGATTGACGGTCGTCGCCTCCTCCACAGAGTCAACAACCTCTTCGATGGTTGCCGCGTCCACCTCCTCGGTTCCAATGGCTTCTTCAGATTCAACAGCCGCTTCTTCTTGGATCGCCGCATCGAGCAATCCCGTTCCCTCGGCAGACTCCTCGTCGGCATACATGGATTGGTAGCCAAGGTACAATACAAATGCTAAGACAAAATAGATAATGGTGGCGATCTGGGTGTTTTTGCTGAGAATCGAATTGGTCTCTGCGCCAAAAGCTTGATCGGCGACTCCGCCCCCCATAGCCGCTCCCATTCCTTGCTGACCACTCGACTTTTGGAGAAGGACTAGCCCAATGATTCCGAGGGCAAGGATGAACATTACGAATGTTAAAAGTGCTAGAATGATAGACATGGCTTCTGGGAAAACCGAAAAAGCTGTCAAAAAGTCCGCGATCAATCAAGTCCGATTTCACAAACCCCTGACAATCCCGCAAATATTCTCCCCTACATTCCCAAAATATCCTTGATGTCACGCAGGGAGACTTTGGAATTCGCCGCTTCCGATGCCTCCAACAGCTCTTCAAGCATCTTCGCTTTGGTCTTCTGCAGCTCAACTACATTTTCCTCAACGGTGTCTGCTGCAATGAGTTTGATGCTCGTAACGATTCGTTTCTGTCCAATGCGGTGTGCACGGTCAGTCGCTTGTTGCTCAATCGCAGGGTTCCACCAAGGGTCGTAGTGGATGACGGTATCCGCTCCGGTCAGGTTGAGTCCCGTACCTCCCGCCTTCAGCGAAATCAAGAATACCGGGATATCTTCGTTTTCGTTAAACCGATCCACTAGGCTCTGGCGGTTGCGCGTCGATCCGTCCAGGTAGCAGTACGAGTGACCCTGGTCTTCAAGCTCAGTTCGCAGCAGCTTGAGGACTGAGACAAATTGCGAAAAAACGAGAATTCGGTGCCCGTCTTCTAAGGCCTCCTCAAGGATCTCGCGAAATGCCTGCAATTTTGAGGATGCCCCCGCGGCCATTTCTGGATCTAAAATACGAGGATCTGCGCAGACCTGCCGCAGTCGCAAGAGTTGGTTGAAGGCAGCCATACGCACAGCACCACCATTGGCTCCATTTTCCTCTAGAGAGTAAATCGTTTCCTGAGTGTCTTTGAGAATTTTCTCATACAGTCCAGCCTGTGCTCCTTCCATATGACAGTAGAAAATTTGCTCGATTTTGTCTGGAAGCTCGGGAGCTACCATTTTTTTTGATCTCCGCAAAATGTAGGGCGCGGCCTGCTCACGGTGACGCTGGTCGTACCAATTTCTTGAATCAGGATCGAGTCCGGTCGGACGATCGGCGAGGTATCCTGGCATCAAAAATTCGAAAAGCGCTCGCAAATCGTCCAAACTATTTTCAATGGGAGTTCCAGTCAGGAGGAATTTACCCCGACCGATCAAACTCCTAAGTGACCGCGCATTCTGTGTCTTCTTATTTTTGATATGTTGTGCCTCATCGCCGACGATCAACTTAAAATCGACCGCTCCCAGGATATTTACATCCCGCGACATCGTTCCATAAGAGGTCACAATGAGATCATAGCATTTTAGCTCATCAGGGTCCTTGATACGCTGAGATCCATGATGTGCGAGGGACTTCAGCTCCGGCACGAAGCGCTTTGCTTCTCGTATCCAATTTTCGACAACACTCGCCGGGCAGATCACCAGTGATGGCCCTGACTCATCGTCACTCCGGTGAACGCATTGCATCAGTGATAGGGCTTGTAAGGTTTTTCCCAATCCCATCTCGTCTGCGAGGACACCCCCCAACTCATTGGTGTATAGGTGCAAAAGCCAGGCCACTCCAATACGTTGATAGGACCGCAAAGTTTGATCTAAACTTTCATCCAAAGGTGGCGGCTTGAGGCGATTGATCTCCTTGAGGGCTCCACTCCGCTCAATCCAGCTTTCCGGGGGTTGCCAGTCCTTTGAAATCGGACTCAAGATTCTTTCTGCATCTGCCAAGGCCGCACTATTGACCGCTTGTGTAAACGAGGGAACAAGTTCACTGCGCACATCTCCCGAAAGGGCTTTTTGGGCTTTGCCGAGGGCCTCAATGCGTTTCGGGTTAAGGAGGTAAATACTCTTTCCACTACTGACATATTGCCTACCGACTGAGATTGCTTGCCTCACTTCAAATTCTGCGGCCTTACCCGCCCTGAGTGACAATGAGACGTTAAACCCATTACGCACCTCCACAATCTCCGTCGCAATTTCCGCGGTCTTAACCGACTTCATCTGCTTTTTGAAATTCGCTGAAAATTTCGCACCCCATTCATTCTCGAGACGATCCCAATAAGTCGCGAGAAAATTGAGAACCTTGTGGGAATCGCGAAGCCACCACTTCCCATTCGAAGGCTCATTGCGAAATCCCTCATCTCTCAATAAGTCAAGAGCGGTCGCGTAATTCGCGTGGCTGCGCCCAAATAATTTGATCGCAAGAAAATTCGGAGAACCATCGATTTCCATCTGTCCGGCGTCAGTGGATACGTCCGCTCTCTTCCGTTTCCGGGTATTTTCACGGGCTGTGCTTTCGGCAGGGACTCGACGCTTGGCACCTCCGAATGCCGAATACTTCGATCCGACCCCCTTTTCCTCATCATCGTCTTCCTCTTCGGTGGTAGAGCGCTTGCTTGATCGTCGACCGAATGCTCCATAAACGGGTGTAGGTTCGTCCTCCAAAAATTCATGGACACCCGGGATCTCGTTATCCTCCCATTCAAGCGGCGTTTCTGGATCGCTCAAAAAACAGATAGACTCGTGGTCGACATAATTATCGAGCAGAATACTGACGCGCTCCCGATTCAACTGAACAATACTGGAAGGCGCCCCCTGACACCACTCCTCCAGCAACGCCAGTGCTAGATAATCATGCGAAGCGACCCGGTAGGGCTTCTTTCGATTAAGGTGCTCGAGCGGTAGGTATTCACCATCAAGCTCGGCCTGTATTTTCAAAACAATGGCATCCTTTGGCGCCGCGCTTTCAAGGTTTGGAGGCAACAAAACACGGAGCTTTATTTCATCTCCGTGCTCTTGCGAGATCAGCATCGTCTTGAGCCCCGACTTCTTGGTCTTCGCAGATTTTTTGGCAGGTGGCCGCGGCGACTCATCAACCGAATTCGCTGAGGGAGGGGACTCCGGCTCTGTTGGAGGATCTAAATCAAGCGCCTCATCCCTACGTTGATACACAAGGCAGAGGGCTATCACATGCTCGCATACTAGGCCGCGCATCCCTTTTTGACAATTGCACCGAGCATCCGGAAAACTCTTGGAACGCAAATTTAATCGCGGGTAGTAAGTCTTCCCTCCAACGAGAATCTCTCCTTTTAAGATCGGCGCATTCCATTCCGCTCGATGTTGCGCGCGCGATTCTGCAATAGCCTTGCCCTCGCGCCATGCAGACCATCCCCCTAGATCAACTAGGTAATTTTTATCGAAGTCCGGGGCAGGCGTATCTGACGAAGACATCCGATCAGCTAAACGGTTGAATCATATTTCGAAAACGGAAAAATCGAAATTTTTCCGGTACGAATTTTTCATCGACCCGAAAAGTCCAAGCAGATGCCGTCTTTCGATCCATGAATCAACGTATAAAGGAGAGCGAGCCACCCGACCCAAACTGAAGGTTCTCAAGGGAGACGACAAAAAATCGTGGTGTTCGCAATCAGCCTACGCCCGTGCCAAGCCCCTGAAAACTTGCTCGAACGCCTCAATCCCTTTTTTCATTACGCCGAGATGGAAACTCTCATTTGGAGAATGGATTCGATCTTCTGGGGTCGCCAAGCCGATCATCAGCGCATCAAGACCCGTCTTATCGCGAATCATACCAATGATCGGGATGCTACCCCCGCCTCTTATATACAGGGGACGGCTGCCAAAAGTCTGCTCAAAAGCGGACTCTGCGAGATAAAAGGCATCCGAAAGCGCCTTAGGCTGTTCAGGGTCTGAATTCGAGCGGCCCGGTGGCACCACCAAATACGCCGGAGCCCCCGCCTTTTTTTTCAAATCCATCGTAACTCCACTGGGCAATCGCTCCTCAAGCGTCCGCTTCACTTTATCAAAAATGTCTTCTGGCTCCTGATTCGGGACCAGGCGACAGGTAATTTTTACAAAAGCCTTGGAGGGAATTACCGTTTTACTACCTGGCCCCTGGTAGCCGCCTCCGATTCCATTCATCTCAAGAGTGGGCATGAAGCGAGCATGCTCAAATGGAGTCATCGACTCGGGAACATAAAAAGAATCCACACCCAAGAAGCGCGCATATGCTTCCTCATTTTCCGGCAATTTCTTCAATTCCTCACGCTCCCAATCCGGAAAATCTAGAACGTCATCGTAAAATCCAGGCACATTCACCCGGCCATCCTCCAAGTGTAGGGTACTCAAGAGTTCAGACAAGGCCTGGATCGTATTACGAATTGCTCCCCCGTGTTCACCTGAGTGAAGATCCATCTTCGGCCCGGTCAGGGTAAATTCGAAATCAACCAGTCCACGCAATTGGGTCGTGATCGCAACCTGCTCGGCCGTCGGGATCGATGTATCTGACACCAAAACAAAGTCCGCAGATCGCAGTAAATCGGAGTATGCATCCAGCACCTTAGAGAAGTTGGGACTGCCGATTTCCTCTTCCCCCTCAATCAGATAAGTGATCCGAAGGGGAATCCTTGGATTCTCCGAGAAAACCTTTGCCAGAGCACATAAATGAGTGATCACTTCACCTTTATTATCTGCCGCACCTCGGCCATAAAGACGCTCCCCGCGCTGGGTCGCTGCAAAGGGAGGGGTCTCCCAGAGGTCGAGCGGATCGGCGGGTTGCACATCGTAATGCCCGTAAATGACGATGTGTGGGGTGCCCTCGGGAAGGTCAGCGCCTCGCTGAGCTACGATCACCGGATGTAGAGGAGTCTCCACCAGTGAACAGTCGAATTCGAGTTTGTTAAGTAAATCTACAACAAACTCTCGAGCCCCAACCATGTGCTCCGCCGCATCCGGATCGGTGGAAACACTCGCATGGGCTACGAATGTTTTTAGAAGGGCAATTGGGTCGTCAAAAATGGATTCCATGGGAAAGAGACTGCGCGATGCTTCGAGATATTCAACCTATTCCATCTATTGGGACCATGAGACGAGTCATTATGTAAATCGAGGGCCTTATTGGGATCAAACGCGAAGCTGTCTTACAAGATTCTGCAAGGCCTCAGCACGATGACTGAGTTCCCTTTTAATTGAACTTCCCAACTCTCCAAAGGTCTCTTGATAGCCCCTGGGAATAAACACTGGATCGTAGCCAAATCCATGGTTCCCGCGTGGCTCATTGGCAATGATACCGGAACAATATCCATCTGCGGCAAACAGTGTCCCGGCAGGATCGATTAAGCACAATGAGCAGACAAACTTAGCCGAGCGCTTATTTTGGGAGACACCCTGTAAGGCATTCAGCAGTTTCCCTACATTTTCAGAATCACTTGCATCCGGTCCTGCATAACGCGCCGAATAGACTCCAGGAGCACCCTGCAAAGCGTCGACCGCCAACCCGCTGTCATCTGACAAAACCCAAGCTCCGATCCGGCTTGCCAACTCCCAAAGAGCATCCGCTTTTAAGCGCGCGTTCCCGTAAAAGCTGTCAGCATCCTCATCGACCTCAGGCATGCCACCCAAGACCTGCGCGCCGAGAATCTCAAATTCTAAATCCGTGCTCATTGGATCCAAAAGCATGTTGAATTCATCCACTTTGTGAGAGTTACCGGTTGCGCAAACAATTTTCACGGGGTCAGAAATTCGGGACTTTTTGGAATTTGCGAGGAAAATCGCGGATGGCGACGACGTCTAACGCTCATTAACAGCAATCGCCCCCAAATTGCCGGCAAAATTTTGTTAAAGAAGCCTAAAGCAAAGACGGAATAAAACCGACCTTTGATCTACTCCCTGTTAAGCAAATATACCTCTCAACGTCACACGCCAATGATTGAGTTGAAATGCCCAATCCCCACCCGAAACGTTTGCCCCAATCTCTAAGGCCTATGGATTCACATGCGCAAAATTTGGAATTGAATCAGCCAGATTTTTGGAGACAGATCGCGCGCAAGACCCTCGATATCGTCTACACCCTCACTCTACCTAGCCCGATTATTCTGGATTTACCCAGGAGCAAACAGATCGAGGGAGTCATGAGTTCAGTGCTCAGCGATTTCAACCAGGGCTTTCTTGAAGCATTTTTCAAAGGAGAACCTGATTCTCCAGCCGGTTCTGCACTCAAAAACCTTTTCGATTTTCAAAATCCAGAACGACAATATCTCGTCAAAAAATTCCTCGACGGTCATTTCGAAGCTCGAGATATCCGGATTACTGATAAAGTAAAATCTGACGAAAGCATCTACACGCTCAACAACTGGCACGGTATTGTTGAGGAAGGCGCCCTCGTCGCCATCATCGGTTGTGCCCGGATAATCACCGACGAAGTCACCATCTACAAGTCGCTGAAACGTAGCGAAGAAGCCTTACAACTGGCCCTCGACGGGGCATCGATGGGGATCTTCCAATGGATGAACAATGGCATTTTTCTCGACTACCGAGCGGCTGAAATCATGGCAGCTCCCGACAGCGCATACTCCGTCGGGTACGATGGATTCAACCGCCTGCACCCGGATGATTCTGCCGGACTGGAGGCAACTTTCTCCGAATGCCTCAAATCGATGGAGCCCTTTTGCATCGCATTCCGAGTCCTCGCAAAATCTGGAGACATCCGCTGGGTCGAGATGAGTGGACGGACCAGTAGCGAGAGCAACCTCGATTGCCACTTCATTGGTACACTCCAAGACATCACCAATCGCAAGCGGTCAGAGCACGCGCTCCAGGAAGCCAAGGAACACGCGGAAAGCATGAACCGCATGAAAACCTCGTTTTTGGCTAACATGAGTCACGAAATGAGGACTCCCCTCAATGCTATCATCGGATTCGCGGAACTCATGGCCGAGGATAATTTAACCCCGGAACATCAAGATTTCCTCTCAATGATGATCGATTCCGGCCAGCGTCTGCTGTCCACCATTAATTCCGTATTGGACGTTTCACGCATCGAGGGAGGACATGTTGAAGTGGAACTAAAGCAAGTAAACTTACAAAGCGAAATCGAAGGGCTCCTCGCACTCCATCATCCACAAGCACGAAAACAAGGACTTTACCTCGAATACGTTCACAACGCACCCAAGATTCCGATACATACTGATCGCTCCGGGCTCGGACAAATTCTGCAAAGTCTGGTTGATAACGCTCTGAAATTCACTCACCAAGGGGGTGTGACTCTCCGCTCGTTCCAAGCCAACCGCGAAAACAAGGAATACATCTGTATCTCTGTAAAGGACACCGGTATTGGAATGGACGAAGAGTTCATCAATAACGCCTTCGATTCGTTCAAACAGGAAAGTGAGGGCTACCAACGTGCCTACGAGGGCAGTGGATTGGGCCTGAGCTTGGTCCGCAAATGGACCCACCTCCTACATGGCGAAATCGAGCTAAAAAGCCTTCGTGGCGAGGGCACCGAATTCTTGATCTATCTCCCACTCACCCGCTTCGAAACGCAATCAGTCGCAAATAATCCACTACGCTCTCTCAACCTTCAAGCAATTGATTTCGAAGAGCCAGAGGCTCCTCGGAGTAACCGTATCCTGGTTGTTGAGGATGATCGTATCAATGCCCTGCTGACAGAACGCTATTTAGAAAAAACCTACTCCGTCGACAAAGCGGCAAACTTTGAAGAAGCCATCCAGAAAACGCGCGAAATTCGCTACGATCTGATCCTACTCGATATCCATCTCTCCGATGGGCACACTGGATTGGATATTTTAAAAGAAGTGCGCAATTCTGAACTGAACGCTCGGACCAAAACGATTGCCACCACTGCATATGCCATGAACGGAGATCGCGAAAATCTCCTTTCCAAAGGGTTCAACGAATACATCTCGAAACCGTTCACTCGTGGCGATCTCCTGGCGAGTATCGATAAAGTTTTCCGTTAGCCGTCCTTTTTTCTCATCCAATTGGCCCGAATCCATGCCGGAATGAAGACCTTCCATGGGCTATAAACCATAATCTCGAGAACCTCCGAAGGCGAAGCACCTTCATCCAGAAAGTCTAGCACCCGATCCCCACCCCACCGTCGGAACAACCCATCAAAATAGGTACTGACCGGAAACTCGCCCACCCGAATCAACTCTAAGAGAGTCGCATCGCAGGAGCGATACAACCATGAAGGTTTCGGCTTTGGACAAGCTTTTCCCAACTCCCAATGCTCGGCAATCCAGCGAGATTCTCTTTGAATACGGCTGAAAGCATAACCCGTTGAGGCCTTCACCGCGCCTCCAGCGGTCCCGATCCGTTGGAT
>JBCCBL010000006.1:0-24357 GCA_039034055.1 Verrucomicrobiota bacterium
AACCCCCGGAAGACGAATTCACTAAGAGTGGGTTTACTCCAGAACAATCCCTCACCTATGCAACTGAAATAGTCGACTACAACTCTCTGATTCATAACGAATTCTTACCGGGACCCGATTACCAACATCCAGACCCTGCCAATGCCCCAGAACAACTCACTCCCTTAAAAATCGGAATTTCTTGGGTCGCCAACGATCAATTCTCTCCCTGGATTTTAGGAAGAGAAAAAGGCTTTTTCGCAGCCGAAGGGATCGATCTACAGATTGTCGAAGGGGGGCCCGGTCGCGACAACCTGGTAAGTATGATCGGCGGACAAGTAGATATTTTTGTCGGCGCAGCTGAACCAGTCATGCAACTCCAACTCAGCCCAACCGGGGCCGATATGGTCATGTTTGCGCCAACGATGAAAGGAAGTTCGGCTGGCTGGGTAATGCTCGACAATTCTATCCCCAGAGATCAGCGCTCGCGCAAAAAGATCACTGCCGAAGACATTCGCGGAAAACGTGTGGGTATCCAGAGTGGCGTTTCGTTCTACACCCAGTTCGTCTGTGACCGACTCGGGATTACGACGGATGAATTTACCGTGGTTACTGCGGGGACTACGCCTGAGGCACTCATTTCTGGCGCAATGGATTTTTTCCAATGCTGGATCGTCAATCAGCCACGCATCCTAGAACGTGCAGGTTACAAAAACTGGGCGGCCGTTACTTTTAATGAGCTGGGTTACGTGAGCTACAACGATATTTCAGTCATTACCAAGGAAAGCTTCAGAGAAAACAAAGAAGTGCTTGCCGCATATACCCGGGCAATCGCTCGCTCCATGGATTATCTTGTAAACAATCAGGAAGAATCTTCGAAAATTGTAGCAGACGCACTCGACCCCATATTTGAACTTTCAGCGGAAGACATTCTCTGGCGCTTCGAACGCGAAATCCCGATTTACCAGGGCGATGGTTCCGAGAGAATGCTCTATATGGACCCCGACAAACTGCGCGACCTAGTCGCTCTTTTAATCGAATACGGTCAAATTGATCCAAAGCTCTGAGATAACGCACCATGGCAGCATTCAAACGAATCGATGCTCATCACCACTTTTGGAAATATAAGCCTGAGCTTTTCCCATGGATTACCGAGGAGCTTTCAATGGTTGCTCGAGATTTTTTGCCAGAGGAGTTCGAGGAAGTTATCAAAACTTCAGGTATCGATAGCACCGTGGCGATTCACAATTTCAGAAGTCTCGAAGAAACCGATATATTTCTTGCTTACGCGGAAAAATTTTCATGGATTTCAGCCGTCGTTGGGTGGTTTCCACTCGTATCTCATGATGTTTCAAATATCATTTCAGAATACGCCAAGAATCCTTGGATAGTCGGAGCCCGCGACATTCTGCAATTTCCTGAAGTCAGCCCATATTTTGAAGAACCCGCTTTTCACAGGGGCCTCAGCGCTGTGGCTGATCATGGACTCACCTATGATCTCCTAATCGGATCTTGGCAGATGGAACAATGTATCCAACTTGTAGATGCACATCCTGATCTTCAATTCATCCTCAGCCATCTTGGAAAACCACCTATAGCGAGTGGAGATATCCGGGCCTGGGAGTCTGCATTTATCGAAATTTCAAAACGCCCCAACGTAGTCTGCAAACTATCAGGCCTTCCGCTCGAGGCCAACTTTCCAGATTGGAAGGAACACGATATCACTCCCTGTATTCAATTGGCTTTAGACAATTTTGGACCAGACCGCTTATTATTTGGATCCGACTGGCCGCCGTGCCTCATGGCAACCAGCTATCAAGCATGGTTCAACCTTGTAGAAAGGTCACTATCGAGCCTCAGCATAGATGAGCAGGCGCAAATCTGGTCGGGCACCGCAACGCGGGTTTATGGGTTATCTTCATAAACCACTGATATGAGGTCGGCTTCTCGAAGTAAAGGTGGCATGCAAGGTAGCCCCCAAAGCGGTAGATCGCCCTAAAATTCAATACCCCACTTATTCTTGGCGTAACCGTAGGTGATCGCATCCACTCCATCAACGAGTGCCAAGGCATCTTCGATAGTACCCTCCGAATACTTTGCTTCAAAGGCCTTCACATTATCCTCATATTTCTCGAGCAATTGAGATTTCACAGACTCTTCTACGAACGCATAAGTGAGTGAGTTTTGGCCAAGCACTACGAGCTCGGGCCATGACAAATTAAAGTTAATCATCGCTGTGTAGTATTCATCAGTTAAGTTGGTGTCCCACATTCCCCGGTCGTCGGTGTTCAAACAAACCGGTACACCAGTCCTCAACAATTCCGGAAATGGATGTGTCTTTATATCATCGATATACTCGAGCAATTGGTTGGAAATCAAGTTGATCTCTATGAGTATTTCGCCACTCATCTGCAATAGAAGCAGCGTATCAGGATCGCCCTTTATATTGAGTCCATGACCGATTCGATTGGCTCCTAACAGAAGGGTTTCGCGAATGTGAGTATCTGGACCATCCATTTCACCGGCATGGAAAGACATCGGAATATCCGGATATTCCGTCCGTAATTCACGCAATACTGGCAAAAACCGCAGCGGATAACCGACGCCCGCCTCTTCGATGCCTGCCATATTCAGACCCACCCAGCGATCACGATTGGCGTCGACGAAAGCATACAACTCGCGCGCAATATCTTCGGCCCTGGGTGAGAGACGAAAAATCGCTCTTTGGAATCGCAGAACCATCCCAGTATCTGCGATATCTGGTTGAGCCAGTCGCTCTTCAACCATAACCAAGCTTTGTTCCAGCGGAATCGGTTCCCCGTCATTGGTGTAAAAATCGTGAGCACTAAACATAGGCTCCCAATATATGACTCCTTCGTCGTGGAAGGCCTTTACATTTTCAGCGAACATTTCGAGTCGAAAGTCAAAGTTCGTATACATATCTCCAAAGCGCGTCCAAATCACATTAAAAAACTCAAAGCGCCCCTCGCCTTCCGCATCGAGCCGAAATGCATCAACCCATATTTGCTCCTCTTCCTCGGTCAACATATCCATGCGGACATACTCTGCCTTGGATTCTGGAGACAATTGCTGGTAGGTGTAGTTTCTAATCGTGTGGCAGAAGGCATCGTCAGCAATTGCATCACGTGGGCTTTTGAAACGTATGCGTGTCCAAAAGACATCACCTCCTAGGCGTGAAGAGTCTTGGGAGATTTCCAGCATCCACTCACAGATGTTAGAGCCTACCGAGTGATTGTGAATGTCGCCACCTTTCGGAAGATCATAGAGAATCTTGTAGCGTTGCTCTTTCGTAGCGGCATCCCAGATTTCTGCGAAGCGTTCGGTGAATGACTGCCCTGAGACCTGGTATCCCAGTGGAGCAGCAATCAATGCAAGTAGGATTGTTAAATTTTGTATTATCTTCATAAATACATTCAAATTGCTATTCTATTAGAAATTATGGCACCACGTGATGCCATCGCATAGAGACCTACATGGTGTGCTAAGGCTTGCGGGTGAATGGCAGTGCGCGGTAAGGTCAATGCCTCCGCAACATTTGCCGGCAAATCATAGGTAGCACATCCAGGCTCATATACAATAACATCCTTTAAATCAGGAAGAATCCCGTGGTTTCGTACTGACAGGAGTGTGAGGACAAAATCCATCACACAGATATCGGTGCATATTCCGACTACGACTATTTGTTCAATCGCATGCTTCTGTGCCCAGTCCGCAAAAGCGTTTGAACCATCTGGAGCGATGGACCCGATGAAGCCATTGATACAGTCTTTGCGCACCTGGGTTATGGAACCCTCTGCGTCGAACCAACTGAGCACGTCGACTAAGAGTTCCTGGCCCGACCCACGTTCGCAGTGCGGCGGATACGGAGGCTCAGGGACTCCAGGAGTGTGCGTATCCAAAAAGGCTAACACCGGATAACCTTTGGAAACAAATGCACGCGCTAAGGCATCACTCTCGGAAATCATTCGATCTACCTGCTCGTTTTTCTCTGCGGGTGCTAAGGGACCACAACCTACCTCTGCGAAGCCCTTCACAATATCTACGATAACCAAACCTACGCGCTCCCCGAAGGTCACATTTACAGGCTCCACCGGGAGGTGTTTTTTAATGCCATCAAGTGTTTCTTGGACGTCCATCTATTTTATCAGCTAGCTCGATTCATTGACCAAGTTGAAATGCTCAGCTACCGGAGGGATTTCGAAATATTCCTGCAGGCGACTTCTCCACTGCAGATAATGATCGGATTGACGGAATGTCACCATATGGGCTTCTACCGAGATCCACCACACGAACAGGAGATATTTATTCGGATTTTCGATACTACGTTCAAGCTTATGGGATAGATAACCCTCCACGGAAGCTATGATTGAAAAAGCTCCCTCAATCGCTGTTTCAAACGCTGCCTCTCGGCCGTCAACAATCGTGAAAGTCGCAATCTCTAAAATCATGGCATGCAGTAAGCAAATGCCTTACCTAAACGCATTAGCAAAATATCAAAGACAATCGGAGTGTCGATTGATTGCGCGCACCCAACAATTTGTTCGAGGAAACGCCTCGCTAGCTCAAGACACCGAGAGGACTGATGCCTGATCTCGGATCGTAAAAGCGATCAATGTTCGGTAACAGTACGTCTAGGTCGGATCGATTCGCACCAAACCACAGGGCTAATTCAGCAAAGTATTCATCCGTAGAAACAGTCGGAATTAATCGACCGCGCCCGATATCCAATTCGCTGCGGAGCGCTAAACTCGGGTAATTTCCAAAGATTCGCTTACCGTCGACGGCCCCCCCCATGATTATTTGATTGCCTCCCCACGCGTGATCAGATCCTCGACCATTTGATGTGAGGGTGCGCCCAAAATCCGAAGCCGTGAAGGTGGTGACTTGTTCGTGCATCCCAATCTCTTTGAGCGCTGCATTGAATTCTCCGAGGGCATCACTCAGGACCGCGAGCATGTCAGCTTGGCGCGAAAGGGTGTTATCATGATGATCCCATCCGCCGAAGTTGACGAAGAATGTCTGGCGCTTCATTCCGAGCTTTTCGCGGACGCTGATGACTTTTGCGATCGATTGGAATTGTTCCGAAATCGCGGTGTCTGAGAAGTCGGTCTTAAACTCGGGCGCTTCAACCATTGCGGTTTGAAACGCGGTGTTGTTATCGACTGATTCCTCTAGCATGTCAGCGAATGTGTCCCGGAAAAGGTCTTGGTAGGTCGCTTCCATGAGGTCGTTAATTGCCTCGGTTTTCACGCGACTTAAGTGATAGTTTTGATCGTAGGCCTTGATTGATGGGGCAAGGCCATTCCGGCTGATGGCATAGGCCACAGTTTTGTTTCCGGTTTGAAAGACATTGTTGCCCGCTAGGGAAATATTCATTGAGGTAGGACCCTCATTCTTTGATGCGTGAAGCAGATCAGCGAGACGCCCCGCAAAACCGCTTCGACTCATTTGATCGGGAAGCGAAGTTTGCCACTGCATGGCCTGATCGGAGTGAGAAAATAGATTCCGAGGTAAGACCGATTTGCCGACTGAGTCTATCGCTGCTTTGCTGACGGGTTCAACCAGAGTGCCTACATTTGCGACAAAGGCGATTTCTCCAGCATTGAAAAGGGATTGCACTCGGCCCATCTCGGGGTGAAGCCCGTAGATGCGCCCGTCCGTATCGGTGAAATTCAAGGGCAGCATGTCGTTCTGAGCGATGGCAAGATCGGTGCGAGACGTCTGATAGTCTGCATACTCAGAGTCGCTGCGGGGCATAAGCATATTAAAAGAGTCGTTTCCGCCTCTCAGGAAGACACAGACGAGTGCTTTGTAATCACTCGAACCAACGAGGCTATTCGGGCTCGTGATGGAACCCAGGGCCTTGAGGTTGAGTATGGAGGAAAAAAACGCAGTCGAACCGAGCCCGACACAGGAGGCCTGTCCGAGAAACCGTCGACGCGATACCTTGTTTCTATCTAAATTCATAACCCTTCACCGATTCATACTATTGCATGACAATATAGTCGGGTGAAATCATCGTGAGATAAATTGCGAACGAGACTCGAAACGTAGAATCCCGGTTTGGCAGCGATTCGAGGGCTCGAATGATGGAATTCTGGGTGTTCCTACTCAATTGCCCATGAACGAGGACTAAATTGAGGCGATTGACTAGGTTTCGTGGATTTTCGGAAAGTGTTTCGAGATCGGTAAGATCCAGTTTGTATGGTTCTGAGCGTTTGCCCTCGAAGCGGTTTGGATTTTCAATGCGCTCACTGGGTACAAAGCCAGGGGAGTTGAATTTCTCATAACGGTTGCGCATGTAGAACAAGATATGATCGATTTCGTTCATGTATTTAACCATAGTCCGGGAATCTGTGATCTGGAATTCGGGTGCGACCATGCCCTGGTCAGCGATCGCTCCAATTGGCTGGAAGTCGGATTGGTAAAAATTAAATACCGTTGGTGACTGAAAGGGTTGCTGGTTCAGGCCCGCCAGCCGCCCAGTGCCTTCGAAGTTATACCGTGCGCTGCCGTCCATGGCATTGAAGGCACGGAGCATATGGATCACTCGGTAATAAGGGGATCTCATGCGCCCGCTTCGTCCATTGACGGGTGAAATAGCTTCATCATCGGTCAGGATAGCAGCAATCACCGCCGCCAAATCGCCGTATGCGCCACGCCCATTGTTTTGAAACACCCGAGCCACGCGTTCGATGTAGGCGGGAGATGGGTTTGAAGTCACCAGTCGTTGAATGAGCAGACGGCTGATAAATGGCGCCGTATTTGGGTGTGTGGCTAAATGATTGATCGCCTGGCGAACAGCTTCGAGTCCTGGCGTTCCCGCCTCGATAACGCCACCATTAACCAGTGATTTTTCTCCGGAATCATGTCCCTCCTCATACATTACCAGAGGGAGGTTGAAATTTCGATTGCCACGCTTTACAAGCCGTCGGTAGGTCAGATTATTTAATGCATCATTCTGAGAATGATCATAGAACAATCCTGTAAAAACGCGTGCTAGCTCAGTAATATCTTGATTAGTATAGGTGGGAATCGTTTGACCGTTTTCATCAAGTATGGGGCTGCCATCAATGTTCAGCCGATGCAAACCGATGCTGAAAAGCTGCATCACTTCGCGCGCATAATTTTCATCTGGAAACCTACCAATCTCTGGATCGGCTGCTTGATTGCCAGCATGGCTTAGGTAGTGACCCATCACTGGGCTCAGGGTCACCGAGTAAAGCAGCTCTTCAAAACTGCCAAAGGCATTCTCAGATAAGGTATCGTAATATCTAAAAAGACGGCGTGGGTCTCTAAGTGCAGCATTTTGGGATGAGACGACAAATATTTCGCTCAGAGCGAGGGTTACTTTATTTCGCAGTGAGTCCTCGGAAGTCAGCATCGCCTTCATAAGTATCTCGTGAAATACTTTCATATCCACGCGCGAGACAGCACCTTCCAGTTCAGGATAAGTCTCGACCATCTGATCATAAATCGATCGATGCTCCATCGCTAACTGTTCATTCAACCAATTGTGGATACCCTGCTCATGAACGCTTACGATCTCATCATAACCGGCTCCAAAACCCGCCATACTCAAGAAGCGCGAGGTCGAGGCGAGAGATTCGAAGTGTTCATCCATTGCGTCTGACGAGTTTCGGGAAGGCACGCCTTCAATAAGATGCCAAGTATCTGACTCAAAATCATAATACCAAGCAATTTCGCCCTCGAAATACAGATAATACCATTTCTGATTGGCCGCGTCGTAGGCTGCAGGGAATCGTTCCTTCGATGACCAGAGCCATGTGTTCATCGAAACGCTGAAAATCCAAAAGTCATCAAGCTCACCCTCAGTCAAATAAAGCCAGCCCATGGAATAATGATACACCCATGGAAACTGGGTATCATTAAAAACTCCGAAACCCTCGGTGTATTTCACGCCCTCCGCGAGAGACTCAGCCTCAGTAATGATATATAAATCCGAAGTCTGAGCGCGCGCGTGACTCGCCGGCAGACTTACGAGTGATGCGACGGCAATCCATATAGCCTTCGCGATGAGTGGATGGCATATCCACACGTAAGATTTCTTTTCTAGCATAATTCAACCTCCTAAGGTCAAATAATACTAGACTGTGAACCGGGATCACATACGTGTGACTACGTAAACAGAGCGACAAACCGCCGTATTTATACGCTGAAAATTCAGGAGAAAGAAATTGTCATGCTTTCCAATGACATCTTTTTGCCAGCGGGCTTACCCAGAACAGCACAACTCAATCGAGTCGCTGCTAATCACAAAATGCTTTGAATGAACGGGTTGCGGAACCGCTCGGACCGATCCGAATCTTCACATTCCTGCGACACTTAGGGCACAATCCTTCATAGTGCGAACCTTCTTTGTTTCGATAAATCCTGCCATAAACATGGCAGTCTACGAAATGTATTCCTAGAAACGGAATACCAGTATGGCCTTTTTCAGCACTGGAATTTATGGGAGGTCGAGTTTGATTGGACCCGCTATCCGAGCCCTCCCCGATGTGGATATTCAAATGCCTCCCCGTCTTCATTTGGCGAGCGTTACTCAGTCTTTTTTGAGCCCCATCATTTCCTCTGCGAGATGCGTGGACATTGCGCCACCCGGCTCTTCACGCATTTCTTTCGAGATCGACCGGCCTCGCTTACCCTTCACGGACGCGTCTGCTAGCTCTGATATATCGAGTGATGGTCGATATTCATCGTCTAGTAGTCCGTTGAGTATCACAGCCGCTCGCGCTGCCTCATTTTGCAAATTTTCCAATTCACCTAAAATACTCAAAAACCTGCGACAGCGATCTGTGGGTAAATGCCAAATCGCATACTGTATCGCGTAAAGTTCATTCTTTTGCGGAATCAGTTGTGATTCAACGGTCGATACAAGATCGGTATGGATTTCGTCCTCAGTTTCGACTGTTTCCCAGATCTGCAAAGTCGCGGTATTTTCGCGAAAGTTTGCCATCCTCTGAGTAGCGAATTTCTTTTCCTTGAAATTATCAACACGTGACAATTCCCGAAGCCATTCCACTTCAAAGACTCTAACAAACTGCAACGGCGTCACCTTCACGGGAGGCTGCGGCGTCTGTAGTAGGTCTTGAATGCTGAACTCACTCATACGCTAAAATTTGACCTTTCGCCCACTGGCTTTTGGGTGACTCTGTTGGCTTCCAACCGAGCTAGTTAATGAGTCTGGGAATATTTCCAGGCTGGATATTTCCATGAATCTGACCATTCAACTGATCGCGCACTCGTCCGGACAAGGCTCCCAAATCTATGGCATCTCCGGCAGTAATGACCGCCATCGCATTTTCAGTGATTTGCGATTCTGCAGCGCCAGCCCGTCCGGCCATTTCGCTTAAGACGTTAGAAGCTGTGCGAACCAAAGCTGGGTTTAAGCCCTGTGGCGTATCTCGGTTTACGATCGGGCCCAGGGCTTCTTGTAAGTCCTGGCGTGAGATACCATAGCTACTGAGGCTTCTGTTTAAGGAAACCGCTCCAGCTCCGTCACCCTCATCGAAAAGCGCTTGGTTGTTGAAGGTAGCGTCGGTGATCGACTCCAGCGAAGTTTTTAATTCGCTGAAAGCCTGATTGATATCTGAATTATCCTCTTGGCTAGAGACGAGTGTATCGAGTTTTTCCAATACAGTGAGGGCCTCATCCAAAGCAGCATTTTGTGTTTGTAGTAGAGATACCTGTTCCTGAATGGTCTGACTTTCAAATGCCCGATTAGCGATTGCGTTTAAGCGCGCTTTTGGGCTCTGTGTTTCAATATCGGAAGCGACCGTTCGTTTTGCAACGGTGGTTTTTTCTACGACTTGATTCAGTTCTGAGGATTGGGCGTTGCCCTTATTAATGGCTTTGTCCTGCCCCTCCCTGAGATAGGACGGATTTTGAAACCCGTGAAGATTTGGGCCAATTTCGAATGACATAGACTGAGAAGGTGTGAGTTTAATATCTTCTGACGACCGTTTGCGCCGGCCTATTCACCCCAATAGTTGCGAACCCCACTGGTGACATCCTTGCCAAACAGTGTTTGCAGCCTACGCAGGAAACTGCAGTGGAATCGCTCCTAGGAATCACCCTGATAATCTGCCGAATATATATCGACAATTTATCCAAGCTCGGGGTGTGATACGACCAGAGGAACATGATTGATACGAATTAGTGATACGAATATTATGAGTCACTTCCGTAAGTCGCTCTATGGCTTAGAAACTTTAACGATGGGCGGAGTTTTTTCACTTTTTCAAGCGAACTCTGCGGCTGCTGCTAGTCTGTCTGTTTACCATACACTGCCTTGAGTCGCTCTTCAGTCACTGCACGTTTCATTTCCGGTGTTCGGGGATTGACCGAGTGTTTGAGCAGGAGTTGCTCATTTTCTCGATCTAGATATAAGCCCTGCATGGTACGGTTTTGCGCGGTTCTGATCATTTCTTTTTCGCTATCTGAAAAGACACTTTGGGATGATCGCATCTGTTTGACCGCGTCGAGGGAGCGTGAAAGCTCCTCGAGAATTTCCTGCTTTTTATCCAAAAATTCGCGGTCCGGAGCCACCTCCTGCTGTTTCAATAGGGTGTTTTCATCAAGCAACAGTTTGTGGACCTGCTCGCTGATTTCGAGGTGATGTTCGAGAATCGTGGTTGTATTCATTTTCTTAAATTTTCTCCTTACCTAAGACGAACCGCCACCTGCTGGGCTTAAATTAGGAGCAATCGAGGAAGTTTCGGTTACGGGCTCTTTCAAGATGGATCGATTGAAAAGATCGTTGAGTCTTCCATCTTTATCGAGGCTCCACTCAAGATGGCTTTTCCGCCATCTCGCCATTTCTTGGACAAAAGCTAAATCGTCGGGCAACTTTTCCATCTTAGCGACTTCCTCAGCCCACTGATCCATACTATCGAGCATGTTGTAGGCTTCGATTGCCTTTGGGACCATACGCAACCGCTCAAAACAGAGTCCGATTTGATAGATTATAGGTCCTTGCCAGGTGACCGAGGAGGTAAGCGGAGTCATCGCTTGGTAAATTTTTAGAGCATTCAAATGGTCTCCGCGCTCGTAAAATGCATTAGCCAATTGATTCCCCGTTTTCTGTTTCCAAAACAGCCAGAGTGCCGGATTTTGGGCTCCGACCACTTCGTTCGTTTTAAGCAGCGTGAGGACTTCCTGCATTGCCGACTGCATTTGATTGAGATTTCGATAGGCTTCGGCCAGAAGGTAGTGAGATTCCGGAATCTTTTCGTCTCCGGGAAACATCGCAGAATAGTCGCGCAGCACGGATACCGTGCTCTGAAAGTCGTCATTTAGAAAATGAGTATAGCCAAATTGGAACGTCACCGAAGCGCGCTCCTGAGGTGACAACTCGAGCCGGAGCAATCTTTCATAGAAGCGGGCGGCTTGAGCGTAGTCCCCCATCAAAAAGTGAGTCTCCGCGATCTCGATCTGGGCTCGTGTTGAGATATCTCGATAGGCCTCAATCCGTTCTTTGGGTAGCAGTAGTGATAGATTAAGAACCGAGTAAAATTTGCGGAGGGCTGAATCGAAGGCCCCCATTGATCGATAGATCAGGCCCAAATCCATGGAGATAGTTGCCACCTCTGGATCGCGGGGAAACTCATCTAAGAACTTCTCATACACAACGACGATCCTTCCATATTTACGATGGCCCTTGCACAACTTCGCGAGATCGATCATAGCTTCGCGGCGCTGTGCATCGTCGAGCGGAAGTTCCTTCAATATCGACGTGTAAATGGCCTCGGCCAAATCAAAATCACGGGTGACGGTCGCCACTTCAGCCTGGCGCATACGGCGTTCAAATTCCTTTTTAGCCTCGGCACTGTTGTAGTGATGGACAAGTCCCGTGTGCATTTTTTCAAACTCATCAGCTGCTTCCTCGACAGATGCATTTCCGGCATTTTCAACATCCCAATTCTCCACCATGTCATGAGCTTCATCAAGCGATACCCCGTCGCGATCTTCGTGAGTGCTTGGGAGCCCTTCCGGAAATGGCGAGACCGCATCATCGGCGAGAAGGGGTTCGCCGGGTAATCCTGAAATCTCACCAGCGGGACCTAGCCCTTCTTTTACGGTGTTCATCGGGAATGTAGGCAACGGCTCGTTGCTTACATCCTGGGCATGAGATGTTGCACAGACCAGCGAAACGATTGCACATACCGCGTGGAGCCGCGGCTTCAAATTTATCACAAATTGCTCGGGCTTCATCGCGAAGTGACTATGGTGAGCGTTCTAGACTCGCATCACCCCGGATTGGAGGCGTGTTGGTCGGAAGTTGGAAGCGGAATGCGCCTCCGACTTCTCGGCTGTTGTCTCCGGTCGATCCTTCAGGCTCAAAGTCACGAAGATAGAGAAGAATGTCATCTGGATTGAGCATTCCCGCCTCGTTATACATGGAATTGATATCTTCCTGAACAATCGGTTCGGGCGTGTCTTCAACCTCAACGACCTCGGGTTCCGTAATAAGGATCTCGATCATTTCTTCTTCCTCAATCGGCGGCGGTGGTGGCAACAGCTCGACGGCTTCCGGTTCAGGAATGGCAACATTGCGGACAATCGAATTCAAAGGGATCAATCGCGCACGATCAAATGGCATCGACGCTCGTTGGAATCGCAGCGAGCTAGGTTTGGAGACGGCTAGGTATCCTTGATGACGATCTGGGTGATCTTCATGGTGTTTACCCAGTCCGAACCATGCCATCGGTGAACCCGCGTCGTGCCCTGGATGTCCCCATGCGCTGACCGAGCCACACATTGTGACTAAGCTGAGGTATCTGAACAATCGCGATCGCATGGTTGAGCTTCCATGTTGATAACTCGCCCAAATGCCGCCCAGCTTGAGAAAAAGCTACCTACAGCCACCACTGCGAAATACCTACTGAGATTGCAGACGCACTTTCTGCAATCCGTTGGATCTGCAAATATCGATGATGCGGGTCATGTCTTTAATCGTGATTCCCTCGTCCATTGCCATCAAAACTGGAGTATCCGGCTTGACCGAAGACTGAAACTTCACCGCAGCAATCAGCAAATCCTCACTGATTTCCTCATTGTTGAGAAAGATCTGACCCTCCAGATTCATTTGGATGATCATAGTATCGGCGACTGCATTTTCTCCCGCCGTTTCAATTTTAGGGAGAGTGATGTTAATCGCGCGCAGATCTCCCAATTGCATCGAAATCAGGAAGAAAAACAGGAGGACCATTAAGACATCTACCATCGGCACCAGGTTAATCTGATCACGACTTCGACGCGGGCGGCGCAGACTGGATTCGAGGCTCATGAATGGTCACTTGAGGTTCCAGACACTTCATCCCGACGGTTCGAAATATCAATAAGCCTCTCTACTCCAACTTCCAAACGAGTCGCAAGGACATCAATCCTACGATGAAGGAATGAATTTCCGACCAAGGCAGGTATCGCGACTGCCAGGCCCAGAATGGTCGTCGTCAACGCCAAAGCGACCCCTTCTATAAACCCGGAAGGATCTGGCAGCCCAGTCTCCGCAGAGACGTTTTCGAACACCGTGACCAAACCTGTAACGGTTCCCAGCAATCCCATTAGAGGCGCGGCAGCAATCACAATATCCAAGATAAACATCCCGCGCTCCATGCGGGCGACCTCCAGACGAGCATAGGCCTTGATGCCCTCAGCGTCGGGATTCGCACTTCGGAAAAACTCGAGAATCCGCCCACCCGCTGACCGGCTATCGGCCTCAGTGCTCTCCAAATCCCCCTTGATGAAGTCCTTGACGAGCCTATCAGGCATGATCCTTCCTGATCTCAGCGCGATCAAGCGATCAACGATAATTGTCAAAGCTAAGATCGAAAAAATCCCGAGGGGCCAGGCAAAAATTCCGGCGTTTTCTAAGAGTTCTTTCATAAATAATTCTAAGGCGTTGGCCTTCAGCGGTTGGTTTAAGTCAGCTTACGATTGGAAAAGACTTCGTGAATTCAAAAGAGTTCACAGGAGTTATTAGAAAATGCGCGGGGCACTCGATCAAAATTTATTTGATGAACAAACTTTCGCTCAAGTCACCTTTAGGTGTGCCACGAGAAGCCGAATTGAGGATTTGGCGCAAATTGCTATGTCTCAGTCAAACAAAACTCATCAGTGTTTTAAACCTTCACCATGCTCAGCACCCTACTAAGCTACGTTACGGTGGCCGTCATCGGCTTATTCCTTGGAGTCTTTACCGCACGACGGGCGAGCATCGGGGATTCAAAGTCAACAGGATCGCAAGATTCTGAGGATCGCAGCCAAACAAATGAGCATAACCTTCAGACCCTGCTCATCCGGACCACAAATGAGATGCGCACTCCGCTGAATTCCATTGTTGGCCTTTCCTCTGTGCTTGAAGACTCGAAGCTGAATCTGCAGCAGCAGGAAAATGTCAAAATGATTCGCCTGGCGGGAGACAACCTCCTCGGGCTGATCAAAGACATTCAATACTACTCACGCATTGAAACACGTTCTGAGGTCTCGGAAATCGCTCACTTCAACCCAGCACAAGCCATCGAGGATACCCTTGAAGATCTGGCCAACGTGCTATCTTCCAAACCCATTGAAGTCACCTTTTTCATCGATTCGAAGATTCCCAAAGCAGTCGCAGCAGACAATCAGCATATTCGGCTAGTTCTCGGCAGCATTATTTCCAATGCAGCGAAATTTACCCGCAGCGGAGAGATTCAGATTTTTGTAAAACCAGTCACCGGCAAAGACACTCCGCTGCTCTCATTTGAGATTAAAGATACTGGAATCGGCATCTCAGAAGAGCATTTGAAAAGAATTTTTTCCCCAGTCGACCCCAACGCCTTTCCGCAGGAGGACTTTTTATTCGGGGGATTCAGCCTCTATATCAGCCACAAAATCTGTGAGCTAATGGGCGGCACAATGACTGTATCGAGCAAAGAATATGAGGGCTCCACCTTCAACTTCACCGCTCCTTACTTTGCTCTGGAAGCATACCCCGCCGCGCAAAAACCGGCTTCAACGGCCCCTTTCACCGTCTACCCAAACATCACCATAGCAACGCTGAATGCAAACCTGGGTAAATCTCTGATCCAATTCTTCGAGCGGTTGGATATAACCTGTCGGCTGATTGATGATGGCATTGCTTTGACTGAGGCCTTGGAAAATGCTCCAGCCGAGAACTCTGTTCTTTTATTTGATACCGCATGGATCGAACGCCCCTCCGACAAGAAGCATCAATGGATCGAGAAATTAAAACAATGTGAGACTCCAACCATAATTCTCGGATCTGAAGCGAGCCACGGACAGTTTGCCAAAGACCCCGTGTTCTACCAAATTCCGCAAATACATCGACCTATTCGGCCCTCGCGCATCGTCGAATCGCTGAAGCAAGCCCGAAAGCCCAGTCAGATTGACCGGAACTCCGAAACTCCGTTCAGTCCTGACGAAAACGCAGGCACTCCGATCACAACTGAACGAAAAGGATCACTCAAAATCCTCGTGGCAGAGGATGACAAGGTAAATCAAAAGGTGATCTCGATGATGATCAAACGACTGGGACACCAGTCCGACCTAGCCGAAGACGGTTCGGAGGCTCTGGAAATGGTCGGCCAGGAAGACTACGATCTCATATTCATGGACCTCAATATGCCGAACATGAGTGGCCTCGAGTCCACCAAGGCGATTTTCGAAAAATATCCCCATGCCCAAGAGCGGCCCATAATAATCGCAATCACGGCCGCGGTCACCCCGGCGAATCAGCAGGCCTGCCGCGAAGTTGGGATGAAAGGCTTTATATCCAAACCCGTGAAACTCGAAGTGCTCAAAAAGGCAATCAGCTCCGTCAAACCGCGTGTCTCTCAGCTAGCCTAAAGCAGCCAGCCCTCAACCAATTCTGCCACTCGACAAAAGCTCGAGCTTACCCCTAAGTCCTTCCCAGATTCGGCCCCCCATACCAGCAGGGGCACGTATTCCCGGGTATGATCCGTTCCGCGAAAAGTCGGATCGCACCCATGATCTGCGGTGATGATGAATTGATCATCAGGTCGCAAACGGGCCAACACTTCCGGAATCTTCGCGTCAATCGCAGCAACTGCATCGTGATACCCAACTGGATCACGGCGATGCCCGAACTCCTGATCGGTATCCACTAAATTCACAAAAACGAACTGAGAACGCGATGGTGATTCACTCAGCAACTCCAGACTACGCGCGATACAGTCGGGGTTTCCCTTCTCCGGATAGGAACGATCAAAACCTTGATCATTGAAAATATTTCCAATCTTCCCCACCCCAAGGGTCTCAATTCCAGAACTTTGAAGCTGGTCCATAAGCGTACCTCCCGGTACTGGCATTGAAAAATCCTTCCGACGCGGTGTTCTGCGGAAAGTCCCTGGTCCCCCTTCAAATGGACGCGCGATCACCCGGCCCACCTCCAGGGCATCTACCTCTTTGCGGACGAAAGCACACAGCTCATAAAGACGCTCGACGGGCCAAATATCTTCATGGGTCGCGATCTGCACGACGGGATCTGCCGAAGTATAAAAAATCGGAGCACCCCTCTTCAAATGTTGAGCCCCGAGGCGCTGAATGATTTCAGTACCCGAGGCACTTTCATTGCCCAAAATATCGCAAGCAAACTCCGCAGACACGCGTTCAAGCAACCATTCAGGGAATGCCGGCCCTGTCTGCGGGAAAACATGAAGCGGCTTATCTAAGCGAACACCCGCAAGTTCCCAATGACCGGTTGTCGTGTCCTTCCCCGGAGAGGCCTCGGCCATGATTCCGAAGCCAAAAGCAGGATCATCAATGGCGGGAACCCCTGCCCACACTTGCTCAAGCAAGGAGACCGCGTTTCCCAATCCAGCCGCCGTCAGCTCGGGCCATTTCGCTCCATTCATCGCCTGGCAAATGTGCAATCCAGTGTTCGATCCAACATCTCCATAAGCATCGGCATCGGGCAGCGCGCCGCACCCAAAACTATCTATTACCCAAATGATCGATCTTCGCATAGTTATTCCAGAAGTCCTCAATAGTTACCTTACAACAACACCCCCAGCAAGCCGCGTGCGCCAAATGTGAAAAGTGAGTGACACCCGTCGCCCCTCCTTGATCACCGTAAGATTCGTTGTATGCCTGGAACCATGCACTCGTCTTCATCACGTCGTCATTTCATCAAGCAAGCAGGGATAATGACTCTCGGCTTTACGGGTTTAGGACGCCTCAACGCAGGTATTCAAACCAGCCCCGCCCGCGGATATGGGCCACTCCTCAAAGACCCAAAAGGTATTTTCGATCTACCAAAGAATTTCTCCTACAAGGTGATTTCCAAAGCAGGTGATCACATGAGTGACGGATTCCTCGTCCCTGGAGACCCCGACGGCATGGCAGCTTTTGGGCTTCAAGATGGACGTGTGGGGCTTGTGCGCAACCATGAGCTGAATGCCAGCCAACTCGACAAGAGTCCATTCGGACCAAAAAACGAGCTGTTAAGCAAAATTCCCTCGTCCGACCTCTACGACATTGCAGACGGAAAGAAACCCTCCATTGGAGGCACGACGACCCTCATATACAATCCGAAGACCGGAAAAACCGACAGTGAATTCCTAAGCCTTGCCGGCACCGAGAACAACTGCGCGGGAGGACCGACTCCATGGGGAACCTGGATCACCTGCGAAGAGACAGCCCAAAAGGCGGATAGCCATTTCAAAGCTGACCATGGCTACAATTTCGAAGTACCCGTCACATCGATACCCGCCTTAGCCAAACCGATCCCGCTCAAAGAAATGGGACGCTTCCGACACGAGGCAATCGCGGTCGATCCTAAATCAGGCATCGTCTACGAAACCGAAGATGTCTGGGACAGCCTCATTTACCGCTACATCCCGAACGAACCTAGTAAGCTCTACAAAGGAGGCAAACTCCAGGCTTTGGTGATCAACGCAGTCCCCGGATGGGACACGCGCAACTGGAGCGAACCCGGGGCCAAACCGTTTCCCAAAAATCAAGCATTCGAAACGTCCTGGATCGACATCGATGATCCAGAGTCTCCCGAAGATAATCTTCGGTATCAAGGTCGCGACAAAGGAGCTGCCGTTTTCGCACGCGGTGAAGGGATGTGGTATGGCGACGGCGAAGTCTACTTTGCTTGTACCAACGGAGGCCCGATCCGCATGGGCCAAGTATTCAAATATACACCTTCTCCTCATGAGGGCACTGGGCTTGAGAAGCAGAAACCCGGCAAAGTGGAACTCTTCCTCGAAAGTGAAGACAAAGATGTATTGAAAAATTGTGACAACCTGTGTGTTGCTCCATGGGGAGACCTCTTCATCGCAGAAGATTCAGAAGCCCCATGCAAACTCGTCGGAGTCACTCCGCAGGGAACCTGCTTCGATTTCGGAGCCAACCACTATAACGCCTCTGAACTCGCAGGCTGCTGTTTCTCTCCAGACGGAGAAATCCTCTTCGTGAACATTCAAGCAACCGGACTCACACTCGCAATTTCCGGCCCCTGGAACACGCGCGCTTAGACAGGCTCGCGTTCTTCAAGGCAGCATAAACACAGACCGAGGTGACAATCAGTCGATGGAAGCAACGATCGTCAACTAAACCGACCCGCGTAGTAAAACATCTTGCCCAAAAGTCTCGATTTTTACGTCTTTCAGCGTCAACACATCGCTCATCGTCTCGGCATTCATTCCAGAATACGCTGCATAAGCATCGTTATCAGCCATTATCTTGGGAGCTATGTATTGAAAAATATATTGCAAGGCTCCCTGGTCAATTAGCGTTTTCATCAATCCAGCACCGGGCTCGATATAAACGCCATACAACCCTTCCGCCGCGCACCAGCGCGAAAGGGCTCTCCAGTCCACATGTGTCGAACCCGGGAGCACCGGAGCTGCGATGACCTTCCCTCCCAGATCTCGAAATTGTCGCAGATAAGACGCCTTTGCCTCAAAAGCAACTGAAGTCAACACCGCCGTCTGTTTGCAGAAAGCGTCGGAAAACACCTGCATTCCGTCGGCATTTCCCAGTTCACCCTTGGTATCAATAACGAGGCGTTTCGGACACCAGGGATCTTTGCCATCGATTCGACTCGTCAACGATGGGTCATCTTTTAAAATGGTTCCAGCACCGACTAAAATGGCCGGAAAATAACGCCTCCAACCGGCAACATTCGCTCGAGCCTCCGGGCCGGTAATCCACTGGCTCTGCCCCTTCTTCGTTGCGATCTTACCATCAAGCGTGGTCGCCACCTTCGCAGCAAAAAATGACTCACCGGCATTTTCGATATGATGGTTGAAGATCAAATTAAGACCCTCACACGTTTCCGCCTCAATTCCAGAGATTACGTTGACCCCACGTTCGCGTAGGATTTCTAGACCTTTTCCCCGGTGCTCGGGATTGGGATCGGTAGCACCGACGATCAGCGTCTCTATTTCATTCTCGATGATTGCATCGACGCAAGGTGGTGTTCGACCGTAGGTCGAGCAGGGTTCGAGCGTGACCACCATGATCGAGCCAGGTTTAGGCTTGCGACCTAAATCGCGAAATGCCGCGCGTTCAGCATGCAATTGACCAGCCTTTGCGTGGTATCCTTCCGCGACAACGGAGTCCCCCTCAATGATGAGGGCTCCGACCACCGGGTTGGGATGCGTATCACCCCAGCCTCTTCGAGCCAAGGCGATCGCTCGATGCATCCAGGCCCGATACTGTGTTTCCATCAGACGCGGATAAACGGGTTGGTAGCCTTTTCGGCATGGACACTCGTCTCAGGTCCGTGCCCTGGATAGAGTACCGTGGCTTCTGGGAGTGTATAGACTTGGGTCCTGATTGAACGCTCAAGAAGCGAGAAATCACCTCCCGGCAAATCCGTTCGTCCGACACTGCCTGCGAAAATGGCATCTCCAACGATAGCCGTCTCAGAGTCGCGATGATAAAAAAGCAGGCTTCCTGGACAATGACCAGGAACGTGGCGTACTTCCCATTTGACGTCCAGAAGCTCGATGGTCTCGCCGGGCATCACCCAGGTATCTACCTGGACCGCATTGAACGTAAGGCCCGGAATGGAGAACGCAGCCATCGCCTCGGGATTTTCCAAAAGGAATTCATCATCACGATGTGCGAACACAGGGACATCAGCTGTCTTGAACAAATGAGCATCTAGCATGTGATCCCAGTGTCCATGAGTGAGCAACAGCGCCTCAATAGCAAGATCATGCTCTTCAGCGAAACGGCTAACGGTATCAAAAGCACCAGCAGGAGCATCGAACACAATCGCCCGACCCAAGTTCGCATCATAGGCAATGATGGCATTGGTGCCGATAGGTCCTAGTTCAAAGACTTTAAATTCCACGGGCGGAGAAAAATGCCGGATTGCCTCGCATGCAATCGCATTTTGCCCTTTTCACTCGGATTCCCAGGCCATTTACTCCCGGGCTTTAATCCAAAACCCAATCTATGAAGACATTAAAATTCGCCGTTTTACCTGGAGACGGCATCGGACCCGAAGTGATGAGCGTTGCACTCCAAGTGCTCGAGAAAGTGGCGGCCCAGGACGATTTCTCCATCGAATATGCTGAAGCTGACATTGGTGGTATCGCGATCGATAATCATGGAACCGCGTTCCCGGATTCTACCCTGAAGCTTTGCCAAGAGTCCGATGCGATTTTATTCGGCTCCGTTGGTGGACCCAAGTGGGAAAATTTGCCTCCCAAAGAACAACCGGAACGCGCGGCACTCCTTCCGATCCGAAAAGCTTTCCAGCTCTTCGCGAACATTCGCCCAGGTCTTCTTTTCCCGGAGCTTGTCGATGCCTCCCCTCTCAAAACAGAGCGCATACCTGAGGGGATTGATATTGTATGCATTCGCGAATTGACCGGGGGCATCTATTTCGGGCAACCCAAAACGACGGAGACCCTCGAAGATGGCGAGATCCAGGCAATCGACACCATGGTCTACAAGCAAAGCGAGATTGAACGCATCGCGCGCGTAGCCATCACGGCTGCCCAGGGTCGCGAAAAAAGAGTATGCTCCGTAGACAAAGCCAACGTCCTCGAGACTTCCATACTGTGGCGCAAAACAGTGACTGAACTCTTCGCCAAAGAAGCTCCTGAGATCGAGCTGAGCCACATGTATGTCGACAACGCCGCGATGCAAATGGCTCGTGACCCCAACCAGTTTGACGTCGTTTTCACCGAAAACATGTTCGGAGACATCCTTTCCGACGAAATGGCTGTGATCTGCGGATCTCTCGGCATGATGGCCTCAGCGAGCCTCGGTACCGGGAAAAACCGCCACGACCAGTCCTTCGGCCTTTACGAACCCGCTGGTGGTACCGCTCCCGATATCGCAGGAAAGAACCTCGCGAACCCCTGCGCACAAATCCTCTCGGCCGCCTTGATGCTTCGCTATAGTTTCGGACTTGAAAAAAGCGCTCAGAAAATAGAAGCCGCGGTTGAGGCAGTGGTGAAGGGCGGGACCCGCACCGGGGATATTGCATTCGGAGGCAACTCCGTAAGCACCACTGACATGCGCGATGCGATTTTGGTGGCTCTCAACTAGATTGAGCCCAAGGATTATTTAGGCCCAGGAGCACTGCTGACTAAGGCTCAATTCCTTGATCAGCCAACAAGCCCTCGACGACTCGGTTCGACTCGAGCACTTGCTCCCGTGTCAATTTCGGACTGAGTTCCAGGACAAATGCCTGATCCGGTTTGAAGAACTTTTTGACGCCATCCCAATCGATCACCCCAGAGCCTATAGTTTGGTGATCTCTCCCGCCCTTGGAAACATCATGCAAATGCCAGCCAGTGAGCCGTTGATGCAGGCTCTCGAGATGAGGCAAATGATCCAAAAGCCCCAACTGATGCTTGATCTGCGCGTGTCCAGCATCATGCCAATAACGCGCCTCAGGAACATCTCCAACTCCATCCAGGTAGGCGTTCCATCCTTTGTCCAGGGGCAGTTCAGTAAACCCTTCTCTATTTTCGAGCCCTAGGATGACGCCCATTTCACGCGCGGCGGGAATTAGGGCTTTGATGCTATCCTGGACGCGTACCATGCCTTTCCGAGCAGGTCCATTCATGCGCTTTAGGGCCCGGTCCCGCAGTTTGACAAATTGCGCATCGTCTCCCAGATGCTCCTTCTCCTCCAAACCCTCCTCATACTGCTGGAACTTGAGGGTCGGATTTCCCCAAAAAAACCAGGTGCTTCCGGAGTGGACAACAACTCGCTTGGCTGCGATGCGGTTGGCGAATTGAAGCGTGTTCAATGAATGCCGCATCCACATCGACATTTCTACCTTACTGGGCCCGGAGGGCTGGAAGACATTTGGGGCCGGACGCGTAACACCCGGCGGCAGTGGACAAAAATTGTGTATCGAGCTTGCCTTGACCCACCCCACATCAAAGGCCTTCAAAAAACCCGGGACTAAGGAAAGTCGGATTCCATGGCTTAGCTCCACATACTCGAAACCGAGATCCACCATTTCGCGGAGCATTTCATAACCGTCATCATGACGTTGGGAGCACCAGCAGCTAGAGAGGGAAATCGGCATATTCGAAAAGGGAAGGCACAAAAAAGGGCTTTCCCAAAGCGGAAAAGCCCGAAAGTTCAATAAGTCGGCGCGAGGCTACATATTTTGATAGCGCTGGCGAAGCATGTTTGTGAATGCGGCTACCTTCTTCTTACGACGCTTGGTTTCGCAAGGTTTCTCAAAGTAGCGTTTTGCACGCACATCACGGATCACGCCTTCGCGGTCCAGACGTTTCTTCAAACGACGCAACGCGCGTTCAAGCGGCTCACCTTTACGGATTTTAATCTCAATAGACATTTCTAATATTCACCTCGCTTTCTAGGAAACGCGTGATAATCGCCGAAAGTCTGTCACAGTCAACGACAAATAACCCTCCCGACGCGGCAGCACAGCGGTCCCTGTCAGTATCGTTGATTAAAAGACTCTCCCCAATCTACGGCTTCCCGACGCATCTTCTGGAGAATGAAAAATTCTTCCATTTCCTTGCGACTGCTCGGCCCCTCACCCTGCAGGCTATGGCGACCAAAATCGTCGATTGCTCGATTAAGCCTGTCTTCGCTGTCATACATCCGGCGAATCGCCGAACCCGTGAATCCAAATGGGTTGATCGGGATACGATCCAATAGCTCATAATTGTTCAGGAAGGATTGAATGCTCCTTAATCGCTCAGAAGCATCGCGTTCATTCAAGTCACGTATGTAACGCTCCAACAAGAAATCCGTCTCTGACAATCGAGTGGCGCCGGATGACCCGTTTCCGATCGTGTATTCACGCTCCCTTTCAGACCGATAGACCACTCTGCCGGTATCCAGATCTAAGCGTGTTCCAGATTTTAACTGGGGGACATAGCCGTCTTTGAATGGAGAACCTGAGTCATCCTCACGATCTCTTTCGATGAGCTGTCCATACATACCCAGCGCAAGTGCTGCGCTAGCCAGGATTAAGGTGGCGAACTTTCGAGCAAACGACCCATTCACATGCCGTTGGGACTGAGGGCTGGGTCATTTGTTCCTTCGTTCGATGACTGCTGCCCAGACGCCGTCGAGCTCTGCTTGACCTCTCCTGCGGGCTGCCCATTCTTCCTTGGAGATGTCAATGGAGATGGCCTGGTCGACATTTTGGATCAGGTCACTCAGATCAACGTGATCCTGGGATTTTCGAACGCTCCATCTGATATCTGTGCTGCGGACCTCGATGGCAACGGAATTCTCAACGTCACGGATGTTGTTGCTATCGTCAACGTTATTCTTGGAAGCAAATAGATTCCGAGAATGTTCTGGATGAGCTCTGTTTGAAAACGAATCGAGCTGAAGCCACTGAACCCATCAACTGAAGAGTTGGAAATCTCAATGAGATCTCAATAGTATACTGAATGATTGAGTAGAAAGCTGTTGGTCTGTGTCTACTGTAAGGAAAACATACTTGACTCATAATCGCCGTCCCTTATCCTGTGCATACTGTACTTTGTACGGCCTGCCCCTCGTCTGTCGCGCGCCCACTTTCTCCCTGGACGGAACGTAGAAAGGGGCGTCACTACATGCTACCGGCCCGGTCCTTCGATAGTTTGGGCTGGCGTCTAAAATATCAATGATGTAGACATTGGCGATTTCCCGGAGAATTTTCACTGGGAAAGGCACTGTATTTGTTTAAGATATAGCTAGGGATTCATCACCTGTTGCTTTTTTTCGGATTCGGCTGCCGATTCTCGTCAAGCCCTGGTATCCCTAGACATTTGCTGAAGCAGATCCTGTGGCGGCTCCTTGTCATCGGGACGCTTTCGCGACGACCTGTGCACCGCCCTTGGCGACTGCTGCCCGGGT